>JAFQOC010000371.1 GCA_017420845.1 Clostridia bacterium | reverse complement strand
CCCTACCTCCACCCCGACGAGAGCCTGCTCTGGGTCGGTCAGCCCTACACCACCCGCCGGTTCCGCCCCAATCCCCTTATGGTGGTCTTCATGATCTTCTGGTTCGGCTTTGCGGTCTTCTGGACGGTCACAGCCGCCGCCGCGGGAGGCTTTTTCGCGGTATTCGGCATTCCCTTTATGCTGATCGGCGGGTATATGCTCTACCAGCTTCTCGTGGGGCAGAAAAAGCAGCTGAGCGCCACGGTCTACGCCGTCACCGACCGACGCGCCATCATCCTCTACACCGACCGACGGGGAACGGGATGCACCGAGTTTCTCTTCTCCCGTCTGTCCAATATCACCATGGACGAGGTGGACGGCACCGTGGGAACCATCCGATTCCTGCCCGATCAGCCCTACTACACGGGCTACGATTCCCCCCGCTACCGCCGCGGCCGCTCCCCCGACTACGATCTCCGCTCCGCCTTTCTGGCCATTGAACGGGTGCAGGAGGTCTACCGCCTGATCTCGGAGCAGATAAATCGCGCATAAACCTGCCAGCTCCACAAAAATACCCGCCCTCACGCTTGTGAAGACGGGTATTTTCTTATCACAAAGAGGATCAAAGCCTCTCCAGTATGGCCGCGATGCCCCACAGCACCGCCAAATGGGCGGGATAGAAAACGTAAAAGCCGTACTTGAGTCCCTTGCGCCCCGGCTTTCCGTTGTACAGGGCCAGGAGGGGCAGGCTGAGAAGACTGAAGCTCTGGACGTTGGTCAAAAGCCCTCGGGAGGCGCAGAGCAGGAGCAGTCCCAGGCTGAAGAAAGCGAACCTGATCCATCTCCCCGACAGCTTTTCCATCCATGCGGGGGCTTCTCCCTCCCTGTAGTCGAGCAGGATTGTCCAGACGGGGATCAGGATCCCCCAGAAGCCGTAGTCCACGTACAGCACGCGGCTTGTGAAGAGGTACGCGCCGATCACCGAAGCAAGGCCGACGGTCAGCCACAGGGCCATCTCCCACCACCGCTTCCTTGCCCATGCCCGTTTGAAGGCTTGTACCTCAAAGATCAGCAGAATAGCCATGCAGAAGTTCACCAGGATACCGCCATCGGGCTCCCCCGTCACAAGAAAGGCGACTCCCTCGCAGATCACCGCCAAGCCGAAGACCAGGAAAAAGCGCTTGGTCTTATTCCGGGTATAGCGACATCCCTCGGCGATGAAGTAGGCGAAGATGGGGTAGGACAGCCGCCCGATGACCCGCAGGATCATGTATTGGGGGAGCAGGATCGCCCCCAGGTGATCCACGACCATGAGTATGCAGGCGATGATCTTGAGGGTAGACGCGGAGAGTCCCCGCCCTTTGGAGGCGGGGACGGTCACTTGGGTTGTCATGTCTTACTCTCCCAGGGCGTGCGTGCGGATGAACAGAACCCCCAGGGTGTTGCGGCCGCAATGGGAGGAGATGGTGCAGCCGGCGCGGGTAATGTGCACCTCGGCCTCGGGGGCGATGGACTTGACAGTATCCACGCAGGACTGAATGATGGCGGGCTCACAGCCAGCATGGGTCACGAAAATGTGCCCCTTGATGACGTCGGAGCCATCCCCCAACCGCTCGGAAACGTACTTGGGCAGGACCGCGCCGAACTTGCCGCGGTATTTCTTACCAACTCCCATTTTGCCGTCCTTGACCACGATACAGGGCTTGAGGGAAAGCATATTGGCACCGAAGGCGGCCAGAGCCGAGCAACGGCCTCCCTTGTAGAGAAATTCCAAGCTGTCAATGATGAAGGAGGCGTCCACGCAGGGAGCCAGCGCCTCGCATTTTTGGGCGATCTCGGCGGCGGGGATCCCCTCGGCGGCCATCTCGGCGGCGGCAATGACCAGAAGGCCTCCGCCCGTGGAGAGGTTGCGAGTATCCACCACGAAGACGTTCTCAAAGCCCTCGGCGGCCAGGCGGGCGTTATTGCCGGTGGAGGACATTTCGGTGCTGATGGTGAACAGAACCACGGCGTTGCCCTCGGAGGTCTCATGGGCAAAGAATTCCTCGAAATCCACCAGGTTCACAGCCGCGGTCTTGGGCAGCTCTCCGGTCTTCTCATAGTGGGCATAAATGAAATCAGGGTCGATATCCACGCCGTCCGTATACTGCTTCTCTCCCAGAGACACGCCCAGAGGCAGGATGTGGATACCGTACCGACTGATCAGCTCGGGGGACAGGTCACAGGTGCTGTCGGAGGCAATGGTGATCTTGTTGCTCATAACGCTTTGCGCTCCCGTGGGAGCATCCTTTCGCAGATTGGAAAGCGGCGCACGCCATGGCAGAGGTGCGCTCGCCCGATCCTTTTTCTTCCCCCTTATTATACCGCATACCCGGTTCTTTGTCAACGAGTTTTTTACAAATTTCCCCCAAACTGTTTCAAAAAATCTATTGACAAACCCTTGGTTTCGTATTACAATGGTGGCAAAACCACAAAAAGGAAGTTCCATGCGAAACAGATACATACCTCTCGTCCTCTGTATCCCGGCTCTCATCTGCCTGCTCACGGGATGCAACCGAAGCGACCTACCTTCTCCCCCCGACGGCTCCGCCGAGGCCGTACTCACCGAAGCTCCCACCGACGTGATCACCCTGCCCGAGGATCCCCCCGTACCGACCGACGCCCCCGCCGCCGAGGATCCCCCGGCAGAGCCTCCCGCCGAGGAGACCCGTCCCATTGACCTTCCCTTCCCTGTCCCCACCGACGAGCTCCCCGTCCTGTCCGTCCATACCGACGGCGTGGCGGTGGATTCCCGCAGCTACGTGGATATGACCATGACCCTGACGGGGGTGGCGGATCCCCTTGTGAACGTAAGCGGCTCCATCCGTCTGCGGGGCAACTCCACCTACAGCTTCCCAAAAAAGCCCTACCGCATCAAGCTGGATCAGAAGCACAGCCTCTTCGGGCTGGATAAGGCCAAGAGCTGGGTGCTGTTGGCGGATTGGCTGGACCCCTCCACCCTCCACAACTACGCCGCCCTGACTCTGGCGAAAAGCTCGGAGCACTTCGACTTCGTCCCCACCCCCCACAAGGTCAACCTCTACATGAACGGGGAGTACGCGGGGGTCTACACCCTCTGCGAGCAGGTGCAGGAGCAGGCGGGACGGCTGGATCTGGAGATGGAGATCAAGCGCAGTATGACCGAGCTGTCGGACTACAATTTCCTTATCTGCCTGAACTACAACGCCCCCGAAAAGCCCGGTGCAGAGGAGGGGGTCACCTACTTCTACCTATCCAACTGCGACCGCTACTTTGAGCTGGAATACCCCACTCGGGAGGACTTCCCCTCCGAGGCCCAGTTCAACCGCTTCTTTGGGGATCTGGAGGACTATATGCGGGAAACCGTGAACGCCTTCCGGACAAGCGACCGCCGCTACCTCAACGAGAACGTGGATACGGATACCCTCATCGACCTCTTCATCGTGGATCAGATCATGGGCGAGCGGGACCACCATTGGAAATCGGTATTCATGTACTACAAGGGAGCCGACGGGGACGAAAAGCTCCACTTCGGCCCCCCGTGGGACTACGATTTCTGCATGTTCACCGAATGGACCTCCGAGCCCAACGAGGAATTCGATCTCTCCAACAAATTCAACCCCGCCGAGGCCTCGGTGTTCTTCCGCCCCTTTCTGGACAGCAGCTATTTTTCCCGCAAGGTGAAGACACGCTATGAGCAGCACTTCTCGGAGGCGTTGGACGGAGTCATTGCCGACGTGGAGGCCATGGCCGCCGCCATGCCCGAGTCTCTCCACATGAATCAAGACACATGGTACGCCGACAAGCCAACCATCACCGAGGATAACGTGAGCTTCTTCGTGAAATACCTCAAGCACAGGAAGAGCACGTTGGATCGGGAATGGGGGTAATCGACAAAACGGCGTGGTGGAAATGCCAATTTGCGTTGCTTCGATTTGTTGATATCGTATATTGTATTTTAAAAAATATATGAAAAAGACTATATTCACGGGCAAGACATATTTAAGATCCGCTTTCGGGTCATTAAGGATGGATACACCACCAACGAGGCACACCTGCTGTATAACGGAATATATCTACTATGTTTGCCTCGATCCCGTAGAGCAAACCTCCTGACTCCCCTACACACCCCCTCCGCGGCGAGGGGGTGTTTTTTGACACAAATTCCCCATTACCTATTGCAAATTACCTCCTTTTATGCTATACTAATACAGAATATATGCGTGGCCGTGCACCGTGCCAAGGCCACACTCCAAGGAGATCCCATTCATGAAAAAACACCTGTCCGCGGCCCTGGCCGCCATACTGGCCCTGTCCCTGTCGGCGGGACTCACGGCCTGTCACAACGACACCGCCACCGACGTGGAGCTGACCACCGACGAGGCCGCCACTCTCCCCGAAATCAGCCTCCCCGACCTCACCGATGACCGTACCTACACCGATACCACCCCCTATACCCAGCGGCTGGACAACCTCTTTGCCGAGACCCCCGTCACCCCCGCCTCGGATTTCACCTACGAGAGCACCGAGGGCGGCGTGACCGTCACGGGCTACACGGGCGGCGAGATCGTGGTGGTCATTCCCGACACCCTGGACGAAAGTCCCGTGGTGGCCATCGCTGAAGGGGCCTTCGCGAATAACGGAAGCCTGAAGGCCGTGTCCATCCCCGACACGGTGACGGCCATCGGCAAGGGTGTCTTTGAGGGCTGCAAGGCCATGACCTCCCTGCGTACCCCCGTGTTCACCTGCGAGGGAGCCCCCTTCTTCGGCGCCCTCTTCGGCGCGACCTCCCACGAGGCGGGCGGAGGCGCCGTTCCCGCGGGTCTGTCCACTCTGGTCATCACCAAGGGAGACTCGATTCCCGACTACGCCTTCTACGCCTGTCGGGGTCTGGAGACGGTCTCCCTCCCCGCCACCCTGACCGAGATCGGGGACTTCGCCTTCTACGGCTGTGATGCCCTGTCCTACGTGGACACCGCCTCCCTTCCCCTCACGCGGGTGGGGACCCGCGCCTTTGCCAACTGCTCCCTCTTGCTGAATCTGTCCCTCCCCGCCTCGGTGGCCTACATGGGTATGGGTATGCTGGAGGGCTGCGGTAAGCTGGAGGCCCTGGCCATCCCCTTCGTGGGCGGATGCACCCCCGACTATCCCCTGACCGAGGAGGAGCAAAAGGCTATGGAGAACGGGAACGGGGAACACCCCGCCAAGTCCTCCGCTTATCTGGGCTACCTCTTCGGCGCCTCCGACTACACCTTCACCGCCGGGTATCTTCCCGCCTCCCTCATTTCGGTCACCCTGAGAGAGGGCTGTACCGAGATCCCCTCCAACGCCTTCTTTGAGTGCGCCTCCATCCGTGAGGTCCACATCCCCGAGGGCGTGACCGCCGTGGGTCACCGCGCCTTCTACGGCTGTACCTCCCTGTCCTCGGTCACCCTTCCCGACACCGTCACCTCTCTGGGGGACGACGCCTACCACGGCTGCATCCGCCTCACCTCCTTCCAAGGGGGCCAGGGACTGCGGGAGCTGGGGATCCAATGCTTCATGGACTGCCTCTCCCTGGGCGACGTCACCCTCCCCGACACCGTCACCCATCTGCCCAATTCCTGCTTCTCGGGCTGTCGGTCGTTGGAGATCCTCAAGGCAGACGGAGTCACATCCCGGGGCAAGCAGGTCTTCCGCCACTGCGAAAAGCTGAAAGGCTGGAACGATTCCGCCGTTCATCCCTGACCGTTTCTTCGTTGTAAAATCATAAAAACAAATTCAAACAGGAGATACAAAACCATGTCCAACTACAAGCTTGAAACTCTTTGCGTACAAGGCGGCTACAAGCCCGGCAACGGCGAGGCCAGAACCCTGCCCATCTACCAGAGCACCACCTACAAGTACGATTCCGCCGAGCATTTGGGCGACCTCTTTGATCTGAAGGTGGGCGGCCACATGTATTCCCGCATTTCCAACCCCACGCTGGAGTGCGTGGAGGCCAAGATCGCCGAGATGGAGGGGGGCGTGGGTGCTATGCTGGTGTCCTCGGGTCAGGCCGCCAACCTTACCGCCGTGCTGAATATCACCTCCGCCGGTCAGAACATCATTTCCCTGGCCTCCATCTACGGCGGCACCGTCAACCTCTTCGCCGTCACCCTCAAGAAGATGGGCATTGAGGTCCGCTTCGCCACCCCCGACATGACCGACGAAGAGATCGAGGCCATGATGGACGAGAACACCCGCATGATCTTCGGCGAGACCGTGGCCAACCCCGCTCTGGTGGTCTTCGATATTGAAAGATACGCCAATCTCGCCCACAAGCACGGTATGCCTCTGGTGGTGGATAATACCTTTGCCACCCCCATCCTCTGCCGTCCCTTCGAGTATGGCTGTGACATCGTCACCCACTCCACCACCAAGTACATGGACGGCCACGCCACTGTGGTGGGCGGCTGTATCGTGGACAGCGGTAAGTTCGACTGGTCGGTGGACGGCCGCTACCCCGAGCTGACCACCCCCGACGACTCCTACCACGGCGTGGTCTACACCGAGTCCTTCGGCCCCGCCGCCTACGTCACCAAGGCCAGAGTCCAGATGCTCCGCGACATGGGCAACACCATGTCCCCCATGGCCGCCTTCCTCTTGAACCTTGGTCTGGAGACTCTGGCTCTTCGCATGGAGCGCCATTGCGCCAACGCTCTGGCCGTGGCCCAGTTCCTGGAGAGCCACGAATGTGTGGACTGGGTAGATTACCCCCTGCTCCCCGGCAACTCCCAGTACGATCTGGCTAAGAAGTACCTCTCCAAGGGTGCCTGCGGCGTCATTTCGGTGGGCATCAAGGGTGGCCGCGCCGCCGCTTGCAAATTCCTCAACAACCTCAAGCTCATGAATATCGTGGTCCACGTGGCCGACGCCCGCTCCTGCGCCCTGCACCCCGCCTCCACCACCCACCGCCAGCTTACCGACGCCCAGCTGGAGGCCTGCGGTGTCAAGCCCGAGCAGGTCAGACTGTCCATCGGTATTGAAAACATCGAGGATATCCTGGCAGATCTGGATCAAGCGCTGAGAGCCTAAGGAGTCGCCCCGGGCAAGCATTACCTCGTCAACGGCTTTCTTTTCTGCGCCCCATCCCTACGTGACTCATAGTCCCTTTCTGACTATGAAAGCAGAGAATACGCACGGCGTGGAAAGCACGCCTTCGGCGGAGAGCTCGCAGATCTCTGCTGTGAGGCCGGAGAGGATGCCGCCGCCGAGCCTGTGATGACTGTCAAATGTGACAGCCCCGTCCGAGTCAGAGTGATCCGGAGGGGCGGGAGAAGGTTATCGGCTGATACTTTCCTTGCCGTAGGGGAGGGGTTTCCCCTCCCGCTATTCCCCAAATATCGTTATCTTTCTCTCGGGAGGGGAGAACCCTCCCCTACAACAACGGTGATTTGCCACCGAAAAGGAGCATATCAAATGAGTGAAAACAAAGGGGTCATCTACATACTCACGAATCCCTCCTTCCCTGAATATGTAAAGATCGGATACGCAGATGATATTGACCGCAGACTATCGGAGCTGAACCGTACCGAATGTACGCCGTTTGCTTTTCGTGTGTACGCAACATACGCCGTAAAAGCAAGATTGACTGATTTGAAGATTCATGAAATGATCGATCGCATCAATCCCGCTCTCCGTTCCATTGACAATGTGGACGGCAAAAGGCGTGTTCGCGAGTTTTACGCCATGAGTGCCGAGGATGCGTACCTCATGTTTGAAGCTATGGCGGAGATTCATGGAACAACAGATCTGCTTGTGAAGATCGAACCCGACAAAAAGCAAGCCGAGGCTGAGGAAACTGCCAAAGAAGTCAAGGAAATTGCCAAGGAACGATTGGTGCCGTTTTCTTTCGACTTGGTTCATATCGAGCCTGGCGAAGAGGTTGAATTCTGGTATAGTATGCAAAAGCCCTCGGGAATCAAATGCAAAGTGCTGGACAGCAAGCATATCGAGTATGATGGAAAAGAGTACTCGCTGACATCGTTTGCAGCCAAAATGCTGAACGTTAAGTATAATGTTGCGGGACCCTACTATTTCAAATATAAGGGGGAATGGCTGAGTGCCATTCGCAACAGACTCGGCGTATAATTTTGAATTTTTTTGATAGGAGAATATAGCATGGATTTCAAAAACATCGACAAAAAGTACCGTCCCGTACCTTTTTGGTCGTGGAACGAGAAGCTGAACGTCCCCGAGACCCTGCGGCAGGTGGGGCTCATGGACGACGTCGGCATCGGCGGCTTCTTCATGCACGCCCGCGGCGGTTTGCAGACCGAGTACATGGGGGATGAGTGGTTCGAGAACGTCACCGCCTGCGTGGAGGATGCCGAGCGTCGGGGTATGCACGCCTGGGCCTACGACGAGAACGGCTGGCCCTCGGGCTTTGGCGGCGGCGTGGTCAACGGCAAGGGCATCAAGTACCAGCAGAAGTACCTCCGTGTCCGCACCTTCACCCCCGATCTGGAGGATCCCAAGGGCGACAACATCATCTGCTGCTTTGAGAACTACTGCTTCTACTACGACGTCAACCCCTTCTACGTGGACACCCTGGACGGCGAGGTCATTGCCGACTTTATCAACGAGATCTACGAGCCCTACTACGCCAAGTACGGCTCAGGCTTCGACGGCTTCTTCACCGACGAGCCCCAAATCTCCCGTAACGGTATTCCGTGGAGCTTCATCCTTCCCGCCGAGTATGAGCGCGCCTACGGCGAGCCCATCTACGACCACCTCATCGAGCTGTTCGTGGCCCGCGGGGACTATCAGGTCACCCGTATGCGCTTCTGGAAGCTGGTGACGGAATTGTTCTCCAAGAACTTCATGAAGCAGATCTACGATTGGTGCGTGGCCCATGATCTCGGTTTCACCGGTCACATGGTGCTGGAGGAGTCCTTCCACGCCCAGCTGACCTCCAACGGCGCTTGTATGCCCCACTACGAGTACCTCACCATCCCCGGTATGGACTGGCTCTGCCGTCCCATCTTCCATTGCCTCACCATGGCCCAGCTCTGCTCCGCCGCCGCCCAGACCGGTAAGAAGCAGGTCCTGTCCGAGACCTTCGCCCTCTGCGGTCACAACGTGGGCCACGACGAGCTGAAGCGCAACTACGAGTGGATGATGGTCCGCGGTGTCAACCTCATGTGCCAGCACCTGGAGGGCTACTCCCTGCGCGGTATCCGTAAGCGCGACTATCCTCCGGCCATGTACTGCCAGCAGCCCTGGTGGGCCGACTACAAGGTCTTCAACGATGCCATGAGCCGCATCGGTATGCTTCTGGCCGAGGGTGAGATCAAGGTGAACACCCTGGTCATGCACACCCAGACCTCGGCCTGGATCTGCTACGATGACAAGGCAAATGAGAACCTGAACTACTACAATGAGGAGCTCTTGAAGGTCATGTCCGCTCTGGACGCCAAGCACGTGCTGTACCATCTGGGCGACGAGATCCTCATGGAGCGTCACGGCCGCGTGGAAGGGAAGGAACTGGTCATCGGCGAGATGCGCTACAACAAGATCGTTATTCCTCCCCACATCGCCTTCCTGCCCAATACCAACAAGCTCCTGGAGGAGTACAAGGCAAACGGTGGTCTGATCGTCACCGCCGACGAGATCGAGGCCGATCCCATCATCGACAATCCCAACGTCACCTACATCTTCCGCGAGTTCCCCGCCGAGGGCTTCACCATGCGCTACTTCGTCAACTCCACCGACGAGGAGCAGGTGGCCAAGTTCACCTGCGGCGGCAAGATCATGGATCCCGCTACCGGCGATCTCCTGCCCTTCGACGGCACTCACGTGTTCCCCAAGTGGGGCAGCCTGGTCATTATTGATGATGGCACCCCCGCCTCCGCTCCCGTGGAGAAGCCCGCT
>JAFQOC010000370.1 GCA_017420845.1 Clostridia bacterium | reverse complement strand
GTATCGGTCCAGAACTGCTTGACGGTGCCCGCGATGACGGGGCCGCGCCAGATCACGGGCTTTGTCACGTCCTCCAGCATAAGGTTCACCGACATGATGTCGATGCCCGTGGTGGTGGAGGGGGGGATCATGCCCAGACCGTCTCCCTCGACGGGCTTATTCAGACCGAAGGCCTTGGGGATGGAGGGGCCGGTGATATCGGCGTCCAGGATACCCACCTTGTAGCCCCGTCTCTGCATATTGACGGCCAGCATGGAGGTGACGAGGGACTTACCCACGCCGCCCTTACCGCTGCAAACACCGATAATGTGCTTGACAGAGGAGAGGTCGTTGGGCTTCTCAAACATTTCTTCGCGGCTCTTCTGACGGGACGAGCAATTCGCCGAGCAGGTAGAGCAATCATGGGTGCATTCAGACATTTTTATTTTCCTTTCGCTTGGATAATGATAAACTGTTTCAGGCGTGCCAGATGAAGTCCTCCTCAAGGGGGGTTCCGTCCAGTACGGGCAGAGGAGTGGAGGCGGCCAGGTTCTCCAGCTCGTCCTTTGCGGCGATCACGGCCTCCCAGTAGGGATCGGGGAGGAAGACGTTTCCGCTCATGAGGTAAATATTCCGCAGACCGCAGCCGATCTCCCAGCGGATCTTCTCCACGAAGTTGGCGGGGGAGAGGGCACCTACGGGGTAGGTAGTGGTCTCGGAGAAGGCGTTCTCCACCGAGCCGATGAGGGCCAGATGCTTGCGGATGCTCCGCTCCAGGGCGGGACGGCCCAAAGGCTCCGAGAAGTTCCAGTCGGCGAAGTGGGACTCACCCACCCGGAACAAGGCGTTCGGGAAGGCCTTTTTCATGCCGGGAATATCCAGACCGTGACGGCGGTCGCCGTTGTGCATGACCATGATGCCGGGGGTCATGCCCTCGGGGGTGGTCTCGGTGAGAAAGCGGATGACCGACTCACACTGGACCGTCTCCCACGCGTCTCTGACCTCGCTGCCGGGGGTGCCCAGACGAACGATATCGCCGCGGCTCATGCCGTCGAACCGGGGGAACTGCTTGTAAAAACGATTCAGACAGCGGTCGCAGTAGCAGCCCTGGAGGTGAGGACCCCAAGAGCCCATGCGGAGATCGTCGTCGTGGAAGATCTGGGTGAAGCCGATCTCCTTATGAATGCGCAGAGCCTTGCGGTAGTTCTCAAGAACCACCTCGTCCACGCAGGTGGTGGTTCCCTGCCGCTGACCGTCAGCCCCCACACGGTTCTGCCAATCGGCGGGGAGGGTGGGATCGGCCTCCTCGCCGTTTAAGGCGTTGGAGCCGTGCCCCAGGGGCACGCAGATGGCCTGAACCTCAAAGCCCTCTGCCTCCAGCATGGCCTTGGCGCGAAAGGCCTCCTCGGGGGTGTTCTGCCACTCTCCGTAGATATAGTTGTCCAGCCAGACAGTTCTGACCCCCGCGGCCTTCATGTAAGGCACCTTCTTGGTAAAAAACTCGGGATCGGTCAGCACGAGGCTTGTGAGAAAATCGTAGTGGAAATTCAAGGTCGTACCGTTCATGGGTAGCTCCTCCCTTCCGTATTACGAGAGCAACAAAGCCCTTCTTATATTGTAACACAAAATCCCGTTTTTTGCAACCCCCACACGGAATTTTCCCCAACAAAAATGTTTTCCCTAAGCGGCGGATCCGACCCGGATCATATCTCTTTCCCTTTTTGTTAATTTTCTGTTTATATTTCTACAAGTTATTGACATTTTCGAGGTTTTGTACTATAATAGAAGCAGAAAATTCGGCTATACAAGCCACCGAAAGGATATCCTTTGACATGGAAACCAAAATCAAGATCGGAGAAAAGATTCGCCTGCTGCGCAAAAAGAACGACGTGACCCAGGATAAGCTGGCTGAACGGCTGGGCGTGACCCCCCAGGCCGTCTCCCGCTGGGAGTCGGGGGTCTGCTATCCCGACATGAACTATCTCCCTGCCATCGCCGACTATTTCAGCGTCACCATGGACGAGCTGCTCTGCTACACGGGGGCGGGCAAGGCCGCCAAGGTAGCCGAGTATCTGGAGCAGGTGGAAGCGCTCCTGGACCGTGACCGTGTCACCGATGCGCTGGAGCTGCTCCGCACCGCCATGGCCGAGGTCCCCTCGGACTACGCACTCCAGCTGGAGACCGCTCAGGTGCTGTCCCTGTACGCGGGGCTCCTGGAGGAGTCGAGCGGCGGTGAACGGGTCCGCGCCGCCATGGACGCGGCTCTGACCGAGGCGGTGTCCCTCTGCCGCCACATCCTGGAGGACTGCATCGACGAGGCCATGCGGGACGAGACCAAGAAGGTCCTCTGCGACATCTACGCCCACCAGCTGGACGACGTGGCCCGCGCCGAGGAGATCGCTGACCAGCTTCACGGCATGAACGTATCCCGTGAGATCATCCGCGCCACCATGCTAACGGGGGAGGTGGCCTTCTCCCAGGCCCAGAAGAATCTTATTCTCTTCGCCGACAATATGTGGTGGCACCTCTACAACCTGGCCTGCGTCCCCGACATCTCGGGGGATCGCTACACCACCGCCGAGAAGATCGCCATTCTGGAGAAGGGTGTTTCCCTCTTCGAGCTGGTCTTCGACGAGACGCCCCTGTTCTACGCCGACCGCCTGGCCAACTCCTACCGCCAGCTGGCCATGCTCCACCTCTCGGTGGGGCATAACGCCGAGGCCCTGGACGCCTTCGAGCGCATGGCCGACTACGCCGTCCTCTACGACACCCGCCCCGAT
>JAFQOC010000369.1 GCA_017420845.1 Clostridia bacterium | reverse complement strand
TCTTGACCACGGTCTTGAAGAACTCCAGCTCCTCCCCCGAGGGGCCCTTGACGAAGGCGACGCGCAAGGTCAGGCGCAGGGGGTGGGAGTCCAGGGGTACCTCGTAGGGGGGCTTCACCGAGGTGGCACCCGCCTTCAGAGCGATGCGGTAGGCCTCGTCCACGTTCTGGGCGGAGAAGGCGAAGTGCAGGAAGGGGTTGCCGTCCTCCAGACCCGCCACCTTATCGGTGTTCAGATCGGGCTTGGCGAAGAGCTCCACCAGGGAGCCGTCCCCCATGTCGAGGAGGGCGATGCGGATGTCCCCCGTACCCCACTGGGTGTAGACGGTGAGGCCGAGAGCCTTGTAGAAGGCCAGAGACTTGTCGAAGTCCTTGGCGGCGATGGCCATGTGGGCGTAGCCCAGGCCCTTAATGACGGTGTTGGACATGGTAATTTCTCCTTTCAGATCTTTGGAAGGTATTTGGTGAGATACAAGATACTCGCCGAGCAAGCTCGGCAGATACAAGATACAAGATATAGAACGTTCGTTCTCCCAAGGTTTTTCGAATATCTTGTATCTTTGTATCTTGTAACTTGTATCTCGCAGACAAACCACAATTTATTGATCGAACACGATCTTCTGCCGCAGCGCCACCGCCACGGCGTCGGGGGTCTTGTAGTACTTGATGAGGGGCAGGAGCTTATGCCCGTCGGCAACGGTTGACGCCTCGGGGAGCTTCCACCCCGACTCGGCCTCCACGGCGGGGTCGAGGGTGGGCTCGGCCAGCAGGATATCCCCGCTCATATAGCGGCCGTATTCGTCGCGGGTGGGGATGAGGTTACCCTGCCCGTCCTCGTCGGTCTCATACCACAAAAGGTCGGTATGGGCGGAGATGAACCACAGGCCCTCGCAGAGACGCATGGTACAGCAGAAGGGGGCCTCGTAGCCCGTCATGTACTGGTCAGGGACACCGGGGAAGCTCTCATAAGGGAGGTAGACCACCGAATCCGTCCCCGCGCCGCCGTTGGGGCGTTGGGCGGTGGCCAGGCCGTTGTGGTAGATGCGGGTGGCCATTTGGCGGTAGGGCTCCTCTCCCGTGATCTCGAAGAGGGTGAGAGCCACCATGACCGAATCCACGATGGCGCAGGGCTCGGTCCAGGTGTTGGGGCGGCCCCACCAGTTGAGGTTCTGGTAGGTGAGGTCCATGCCGCCTCCCACGGTGTAGAGGTCGTAGATGCCCTTGGCGCGGGTCAGGTAGGACTCGTCCCCCGTCTCGCCATACATACGGAGCATACCGCGGGCGGCGGTAAGGGTGCAGTGGGTTTGGGCGCGGAGGGTGACCTTGTCGATGGCGGAGTAGACCTCGATCATCTCGTCCAAAAGGTCCTTCACCCGCTCGTCCTTGGTGATCTTATACACGTGGGACAGGCCGTCGATGGCCATGAAGGCACAGCCCACGTCGGTGGAAAGCTGCCAACCCTCCAGCAGGGTGGCCGAGTGACCGCTCACACCTCCCTCGTTGAGGTGCTTGGGGTCGCGTCTCACGGGGTAGGTGCGGTAGCGCCCCGCCGTGGGGAGGAAGAGATGCTCGGTGACCGACTTCAGAGCGGTCAGGGAGAACTCGTCCCCGAACTGCTCGTAATGCTCGCAGAGTCCCCGCAAATACCAGGAATGGCCCGAGAGCTGCTGCTCGTGGATCACGGGATCCTGCTTGGGGTCGAAGTAGAGGTGCTCGTTGGTGTATTGGGGCAGCGCCTCCATCAGAGCCTCCATGCAGGGATTGATCTTCCCCGTCATCTTGTAGTGGCTGACGAAGGCCAGCAGGGCACGGCCCTCCTTGTCGCCCGGCCAGTCGGCGCCGTATTCCTGGAAGACGGCGGGCATCTGGTAATAGTCCCCCAGGAGGCGGTCGTAGGAGCGTTCAATACGCTCGTCCAGCTCGGCGCGGTCGAATATGTGCTTTGTGAGCATGGTGGGATCTCCTTATTCGTAGAGTTTATCGGGATTTTCCGTGGAACAGGGATAGTCCTCCTCGTGGACGGTCACCTCGGTCCCGTCCGTAAAAATCAGGGTCACGGCGGTGTCCTCCGTATCCCGGGAAGCGATCACCTCGGCCACGGTCTTACCGCCGTCCTTGCGGGGACAGAGCGCGGTGACGGTACGTGCGGCCGTACCCGTCACGGGGTAGCGGACACAGGGGGCGGGAAGCCCCTCGTTGATGGCGGCGGCGTTATCGTAGACCTTGCGCCAGCCCATAAACAACGGTTCGGTCTGTCCCGTAACCACGGTATGGGGAACCGAGGCGGTGAGGGTGAAGGTCACACCTGCTCCGTGATTCACGGTGAATTGGCGGCCGTTGTCGGTATAGGGCTCGAAGCCCAGCTGGTAGGAGGGGGCATAGGTATGCTCCAATCCGTCACCCGAGGCAAAGCGGTCTATAACCACGGCGAAGGGGTGACTACCCTCCAAGCCTTTCTTGAACAGGATCACCTTGCGCGTATGGGTCACGGGGAGAAAATCGGGGCCGTAGCCCTGGTCGTAAATCCCCTCCGCGGTGTCCACGGGGGAGGAAAAGTGCCACTTCATCCCCGCATAGCCGTCCAGAGGCTCGTCCCGCCAGGAGTAGCGTCCGCGGCGGTTCTGCCCCATGTCATCTACCAGAGCGCAGTTATGGGAGCGGGTCTCCAGCACGAAGCGGCGCATGGGGGAGTCATCGTAGGCGTAGTTGCCCGCGTCCACAAGCAGATTCTTGCCAAAGGCGGAGAGCAGGAGGTTCAGCTTGTCCTCGTGCTGATGTCCGCGGCCGAAGTCGCCGCCGTCAAAGAAGCACCACAGATCCTCCGTTCCCCAGCCCGTCCGCATGAAGGCAAGCCCCGAATAGGGAAGGGCGACGCTGGTATAGGGGGGAGGTGTCCCCTCCTTGCGATGAGTGGCAAAGTAGCGGATGGCTTCGTGGTCGGGAAAATACTCCAGACCGAGGCCGCACCAGTAGGACAGTTCCCCCCGGAGGCCGTCGTTGATGTCGGGGTAGCGACCGTCGGGGCAGGTCACGTGGATATCCAGCTCAAAAAGGCGGAGCAGCTTTCGTGACAGCGCCGGAGGAATGGGATAGCCCATAGCCTTGGCCACGGCCAGGACACGGTGGTAGTTGATGATGATCACGTCGTGGTAGTTGGTGGACAGCTCAAACTGGAAGCCGTCGGCATAGACCTGCTGATCCAGCTCCGCCTCAAGTACCGAAAAGGCGCGCTTGCCCCACTCCTCGGCTTCCCGCAAAAAAGGAAACAGCATGGCGATGTGGGAAAGCCCCGCCATTTCCATGGCCCGCCAGTTGCCGCCGCCACTACCGAAATTCCGCAGGCGGTAGCCATGGTCGCAGAGGGAGCGGACAAAGGTGGTGATGACGTGATTCGTCATGTGGGGGGAGTGGATACAGGCGTAGAAGGCGTAGTGCCAGTTCATAGTCATGCGGATACCCGCCTCAATGGTGCGCCAGCACTTGGTGTGGTAGAAGGGAGCGTCCACAGGGCAGGTGGCTTGCCGACACCAGCTCATCATCAGCTCAACGAAGCCCTTGGCGTATCGCTCGTCTCCCGTTTCACGGTAACAATGCCCCAGACACCGCCATTCATGGTGGCGGGAAAGCTGCCACGTCCATTCAGCGTAATGGTTGGGGGTGGGATTGCATTCCCAGTCCACCGAGGCGATGTCGGGAAATTTGTGGGGAAAGCCGCAGGAGCGAAGCTCGCCCGTGAGGATGGTTTCGGCGGCAGTCAGATCGTCGGCATCGGGGGCGCACCACGTGTTGTCCCGTGCCTGATAGGGTATGGTAAAGTATGCATCGGTCCGCAGGGAGGAGCGGACGTAGTCGGCCAACTGCTTTTCGGCGGCCTCCACTCCCCTTTCGCGGAAGGTGCGGTCTATGTCTGCCAGGGCGGGGATGGATGTATCCAGAGACTCACAGAACAGCTTTTCGTAGGTGGTCAGCATATCCATGGCCGCGGTCTCACTCCAGGCAGGCGTAGACGTCCTGCTCAAAGTGGATGGAGGTCTGAGATCCCGCGCCGCCGTCATAGCGGGAGTTCTTCATGTAGACTGCGGTGATCTTATTGACGGGATCCACCCAGAAGTGGGAGCCGTAGGCACCGCTCCAGCCGAAGGTGGTCACGGGGAGCCAGTGGCGCTCGTCGGTGATGACCCGCACGCCCAGACCCCAGCGCTCCCAGGCGGGCATGACCTCAAAGGGAACCCAGGGGGTGCCCATCTCCCGGATCAGCTCCTCGGGAACCAGCTGAGTGCCGTCGGGAAGTCTGCCTCCATTCACCAGCATCTCGGCGAATTTTACGTAATCGGGCAGGGTGGATGCGAGCCCCGCGCCCCCCGAGAACCAGGTCAGAGGGAAATTCTCAAAAATACAGCCGGGATGGGTAGCCCCGTCCTCGCTCTCGCCGTGACCATTCGTTTCCTTGCGGTTGTGCATGATGATGAAGCGGCTCCACTGATCGTCGGAGGGGGTGAAGGTGGTGTCCTTCATGCCCAGAGGCTCGAAAATTTCCTTGGTGACAAACTCGTTGTAGGGCATCCCCGAGGTCAGCTCCACCAGACGGGCGCAGACGTCGAAGGCGGCGGTGGCGCTGTACATCTGGGCCTCGGTGGGCTGGAAGTCCAGCTTGAGGGTGGAGAAGTAGTTCACCACGTGCTCCAGATCCTGCCTGTCCTCGTCGGATCCCAGCCCCTGTCGGTTACCCAGCTCTCCCGCGTGGAGGCCGTTCTGGTGGGACAGGAGAATACGGGGAGTCAGAAGACGCTTGGCGGGCTCCTTGGCCACCACCCGGTCGTCCTTCAGCTCCCCCACCCACATGTCCGAAAACTGCGGGAGAAGATCGGTGACGGGCTGATCCAGACCCAGCTTTCCGCGGCTGACCTGAATGAGGACAGCGATGGCGGTAATGGGCTTGGTCATGGATGCCAGGCGGAAAATGGTGGTGTCTCCGTTCTCCTCGGTCAGGGGAATGTCTTGCCCGTAGCTCCACTTGCCGCTGTAGGCCTTATAGATCTCTTTCCCATCCTGCATGACGCAAAGACCCGTACCGCCGATGCGGCCGTCGGCCATATCCTCGGCGGTGCGCTTTGTCAGCAGCTCGGTCAGCTTCTCTCGGTTCAGATGTTTCATGGTAAGGTGTTCTCCTTTCGGTCTTTCGTTCATACGAAAAATGCCCTGAATATACAGGGTAATTGTACCATAAAAACCGTGGTTTGTCAACTGTCTTTCCATAATAATATACAATGCGATATACGATTTCGTCGGTCGGTACTCCTTTTTGCCTCAGGAAACGACTATGGGGACCAAAATTTTCTTTCCGCATATACTTGACAGACGGGGCAAACCATAGTATAATAGTATCGAAACAACACAAGGAGGTTATCATGATGAAGAAGGTTACCAAACAGACCGTTATCGGCGACATTCTGGACGCCGCTCCCGATACCGCCGTTTTCTTCCTGGAGATCGGCATGCACTGCCTGGGCTGCCCCATGTCCCGCGGTGAGTCCATTGAGGAGGCCTGCGCCGTCCACGATACCGACGCCGACGCTCTGGTGGAGAAGATCAACGCTTTCCTCGCTGAGAACGCGTAAAACACCAACGTGACGGCTCCCTTAACGCGGGCCGTCCCCTTACTTATGATTGAAAGGGAACCTCCCATGTCCGTAAAACTGACTCCTCGCCTCATGACCGCCGTCCCCTATGTCCGCGGCGGCCGTCTTGTCGCCGACATCGGTACCGACCACGCCTACCTGCCCATCTACCTCTGCCAGCAGAGAAAGCTCACCCCCGTGACCGTAAAGAACGGCGAAAGCCTCTGCGCCATCGCCGCCGACATCAACAAGGGGCCTGTGGAGCGCGCCGATCAGCATATCGCCGAGGCGAGGCTGACCCCATACATACGAACCATCCAACCCGACGGCCTGACGGGACTGGATGCCTACGACCCCGAGGATATCATCATCTTCGGCATGGGCGGCGAGCTGATCGCGGCCATTCTGGAGGCCGCCCCCTGGGTCCATACGGCGGGGAAGCGCTTGATCCTCCAGCCCATGACCCACGCCGAAAAGCTCCGTGAGTACCTTCTTAAGATGGGCTACGCCATTGTGGGCGAGACCCTCTCCCGGGAGGGGGACCGCATCTACCAGACCCTCTGCGCCGAGCCCGCCCCCGAGGGCTACACCCCGCCTACCCTGTCTCCCGCCGAGCTGGCGGTGGGGCAGAAGAGCTTCCGCGTGACCGACCCCGAACAAAAAGCCCTCTACGCAGCCCTTATCGACAAGACCCTCCGCACCGAGACCTATATCCGCGACACCCGCAGACGGGCGGGGCAGAAGACCCCCGAGCAGGATCTGTTGGTGGTGTCGTTGACGGCGCTGCGGAATCAACTGTAAGGAGAAACACCATGACCATCCGCGAATTCTACGCCGCCCTGGAAGAAAGACTCCCCCGCTCCCTCTCCTGGGACTGGGACAACGACGGCATATCCTGCGCCCCCGATCTTGATACCCCCGTGACGGGTGTTTTGATCGCCCTGGACCCCACCGAGGACGCGGTGGAGGCCGCCATCGAGTCGGGCTGTAACGTCCTCCTCACCCACCATCCCATGCTCTTCCGCGGGCTGAAGACCGTGGACGGCCGCGATACGGGCTCCCGCAAGGTCATCCGCATGATCCAAAGCGGCATCACCGCCATGGCCTTCCACACCCGCCTGGACGCCGCCGACGGCGGAGTCAACGACTGCCTCGCCGCCGCCCTGGGACTGACCAACATTGAACCCTTTGGGGACAACGCCAACCCCGCGGGCAAGCCCATCGGCCGCGTGGGAGACCTCCCCGCCGAGATGACCGCCGATGCCTTCGTCGAGACCGTCAAGACCGCCCTGGGCCTCCCCTGCCTGATCTTCGCGGGGTGCGGAAAGCCCGTCCGCCGCGTGGCCGTGGTTGGCGGCGCGGGGGATGACGATATCTTCGCCGCCGCGGCCGCGGGAGCCGACACCTACGTCACGGGTGAGCTCCGCTACCATCAGCTCTGCGACGCGCCCTACGGGGACATCAACCTCATCATGGCAGGCCACTACCACACCGAGGCCCCCGTCCTCGCCCGCCTTGCTGAGCTGTGCGCCGAGATCTGCCCCGAGGCCCCCGTCCGTGTGGTCAGGACCACCCTCGTCGAGGTCCGCTGAGATTTTTAAAAATTCCTATCCGACAATGGGTTATGCCCATGTAACCCTTTTTCGATTTATGTTGAGTTCACAGACTCGCTGTATCCTATAGAGGGAAGTGCCCCGCCGTTTTCCAATCCATAGAAAAGAAGGTATCCCCGTGAGCAAAAAGCCCTTTCATCTCATCCTCGCCCACGTCGTCCGCATCGTATCCGTCCCCCCCGTGATGGTGGGGATCCTCCTTGTCCTGCTCTTCACTCTCCGCGACGACGTCTTCGCTACCCCCGTGGAGTTCATGGTCTCCCTCGGTGGTTTGACCATCCTCCCCATTCTCGCTTACCCCGTGTCGGTCATGATTCCTGCCCTCCGCCAAAAGGGACGGGAGGGT
>JAFQOC010000368.1 GCA_017420845.1 Clostridia bacterium | reverse complement strand
CGAGTCCTGCGGCGAGGCGATCCCTCACACCGACAACCACGGGGACGCATGACATTTTCCCTATTATACGAAAATCAGCGGTTCAGTGCAGAGAAATTTGGTGATTTCTATTGACAATCCCACCGCCTTCCTTTATAATAATGGTACCCCCTCGGGGCAATCCACGTATGCCGCTTCTGCGGCGAAGGAGGAATTGTATGATTTACGATAAGAACCGAAAATCCCCCGCTCTGGACAGAGAGCTTTTCAAGAACCCCACCGCCGAGTACCGCGGCACTCCCTTCTGGGCCTGGAACTGTGACCTGCAGAAGGACGAGCTGTGCCGTCAGATCGACGTGTTCAAGGAGATGGGCCTGGGCGGCTTCCATATGCATTGCCGCGACGGTATGTCCACCACCTACCTCTCCGACGGCTTTATGGGTCTGGTCAAGGCCTGCACCGACCACGCCAAGGAGAACGAGATGCTGGCCTGGCTCTACGACGAGGACAAGTGGCCCTCGGGCTTTGGCGGCGGATACGTCACCAAGGAGGACACGTTCCGCCAGAGATACCTCACCTTTACCTGTGACGAAAGCTACAAGGTCCGTGACAACGCCCTCCTCATCGCCCGCTTTGACGTGGTGCTGGGGGAGGACAAGTGCCTGAAATCCTACCGCAAGGTGGCCGAGGGGGATGCCGTCGAGGGCACTATCTGGACGGTCTGGCGTGAGCTGGCGGGCAAGAGTCCTTGGTACAACAACGAATCCTACGTGGACACCCTCAACAAGAAGGCCATCGACCGCTTCATCGAGGTGACCCACGAGCGCTACTTCAACACGGTCGGCGACGAGTTCGGTAAGACCGTCCCTGCCATCTTCACCGACGAGCCTCAGTTCATGCGTAAGGGCACCCTGGCCTTTGCCGACAGCAAGCAGAACGTCCATCTGCCCTGGACCGATGATTTCGAGGACACCTTCAAGGCCACCTACGGGGAGTCTTTGGTGGATCATCTGCCCGAGCTTCTGTGGGATCTTCCCAATGGTGAGATCTCCCTGACCCGCTACCACTACCACGATCACATCTCCGAGCGCTTCGCCGAGGCCTTCGCCGACAACTGCGGCGACTGGTGCAAGGCCCACGGCATCGAGCTGACGGGTCACATGATGGAGGAGCCTACCCTCCACTCCCAGACCGCCGCCATTGGTGATTGTATGCGCTCCTACCGAGGCTTCGGCATTCCCGGCATCGATATGCTCTGCGCCCGCTTTGAGTTCACCACCGCCAAGCAGTGCCAGTCCGCCGTCCACCAGTACGGCAAACCCGGCATGATGAGCGAGCTGTACGGCGTCACGGGCTGGGATTTCGACTTCCGCGGTCACAAGCTCCACGGCGACTGGCAGGCCGCTCTGGGTGTCACCGTCCGCGTTCAGCACCTGTCCTGGGTGTCCATGAAGGGTACCGCCAAGCGGGACTACCCCGCCTCCATCTCCTACCAGTCCCCCTGGTACAAGGAATATTCCTATGTGGAGGACCACTTCGGCCGCGTGAACACCGCCCTGACCCGCGGTAAGCCTCTGGTCAAGGTGGCGGTCATGCATCCCGTGGAGAGCTACTGGCTCCACTGGGGTCCCAACGAGCAGACCGCTCTCATCCGCGACAAGCTGGACGGCAACTTCCAAAACGTCACCGACTGGCTCCTGCGGGGTAACATCGACTTCGACTACATCTGCGAGTCCACCTTCCCTGTCCAGTGCCCCGCCGGCGGCGCGCCTCTGACCGTAGGCGAGATGGCCTACGACGTGGTGGTGGTCCCCGAGTGCGAGACCCTGCGCTCCACTACGCTGGACCGTCTGGAGGCCTTCAAGGCCGCGGGCGGTAAGCTGGTGTTCATGGGTGACGCCCCCAAGTATGAGGACGCCAAGCCCTCGGCACGCGGTAAGGCCCTCTTTGACAAGTCCATCCAAATCGGCTTCAACCGCGGCGCTCTGCTGGACGCTCTGTACGAGGACCGCACCGTAGAGATCCGCAACTTTGGCGGTGCCTTCACCGGAAATCTGATCCACCAGGTCCGCCGCGACACCGACGGTCTGTGGCTCTTCATCTCCCAGGCAAACGAGCCCTACAACAAGGACGTGGCCCGCGAGCAGGGCATCCATATCTACGTGAAGGGCAAGTACAAGGCCGAGCTGTGGGACACCATTACGGGTGAGGTGAGGCCCATCCGCTACAGCAACAAGGGCGGCAAGACCCACATCGTCATGAGCCTGTTCGACTACGATTCGGCTCTCCTCTACCTCCGCGACACCGAGGAGGACAGCAGCTACGAGCCTGTGGCCGCTCCCGCTCCCACCCCCATCGGCATCAAGCGCATGACCGACGGCTACGCCGCCTGGGCCGAGGCCGACGCCACCGCTCCCGTGGCCGAGATCCCCATGACGGTGCCCTACACCCTGTCCGAGCCTAACGTGCTCCTGCTGGATATGGCCCGCTACGCCCTGGATGACGAGGATCTGCATCCCACCGAGGAGATCCTCCGCATTGACGCGGCCGTCCGCCGCCGTCTGGGCTTCCCCGCCGGCAAGGCACAGCCTTGGGTCATGGAGGACAAGCCCGCCGAGCATACCGTGACGTTGGAGTTCACGGTGTACAGCGACATTGACTACGAAAAGCCTTACGTGGCGCTGGAGGATGCCGACATCGCTACCATCAAGTGGAACGGTGAGGCCGTCACCGCAGCCCCCGAGGGTTACTACGTAGACCTCTCCATCCAAAAGGTGGCTCTTCCTCCTCTGAAGAAGGGCATCAACACCCTGACCGTCACCATCCCCTTCGCGGTGCGCTCCAACTGCGAGGCCATGTACCTGCTGGGCAGCTTCGGTGTCCGCGTGGCGGGCCGTCTCCTGACCGTGATGGATCTACCCGAGACCGTGGGCTTCTCGGATCTGACCTACCAGGGACTTCCCTTCTACGGCGGTGCCATCTCCTACAAGATCCCCGTGGATGCTCCCGCGGATTGGTCGGCGCTGGTGCAGGTGCCTCACTACACCGCCGCCGTCAACACGGTGGAGCTGGACGGGGAGAAGCGGGGCGTGATCGCCTACCCGCCCTATCTGGCCGATATCGGCGTGATCCCCGCGGGCAAGCACGAGCTGACCGTCACGGCCTACGTCACCCGCCGCAACTGCTTCGGTGACGTACACGACGCCGACGAAAAGCTGGCATGGCAGGGTCCCTCGGCCTGGGTCACGGGCGGTTCGTCCTGGACTTATGAGTACAGACTCCGCAGAACGGGTGTTTTGACTACCCCCATGATTCTGAAAAAGGAGTAAAGCCGCCGTTACGAAAAGGCCATCGCTTACGCGATGGCCTTTTCAAATAACCTTTTGAGAGCACTTGTATTGTAAACAAGTATATTTTTAGATATTTACTTTTATCTGAGTAGAAAATATTGACTTTATGCAATGTTTGTGATATAATACAATCGAGCAATCATGTAAAATCGTCGTCAGGCATCGGTTTCTCGATATGAGCGGTGATTTGATCAAGATTCCCATGAATGTGATTTTTTTTTGAAAGGATATGAAATAT
>JAFQOC010000367.1 GCA_017420845.1 Clostridia bacterium | reverse complement strand
TCGGAAAATAGTATTACTCAGACGAAATCAAAGGAAAAAATCCTCGTATAGGGCTGCTCACCGTAGTTGGACAGGGGAACGAGCCGCAGAGCGGTAACGTCGGTCCGATGAATGGGGATATGGTAGGCGCGGGTGGCATTGGCGGCGACGTTCAGGAGGGTGTGTGTGCCCGCGGGGGTATCCATTTCCAGACGGAAGGCCTTGCAGAGGGTCAGGGGAAGGTGGAATTGGGGGGAATCCAAACGGATATTGGCGCGGGTGGAATGCTCCCGCTCGCACCGATCCCCGGGAAGGGTTTCGCGGTTGAGGTCGCTGTCGAAGGTGACGTGCACCGATTCCACCGCCATGGGGGTAGGGAAGCGGTACTCTATGGGCTCACCGTTGGGAAGGTCAAGGCCGCAGACGGTGGTTCCGTAGTGGATGTTGGGGCGATCCTGTCCGTTCCCCAGGGTAGCGCCCTCGGGAATGGGCGCGCCGCGGAGGTCTACAGGGCCAGTACGGCGGCAAAGCTCGCTGACGGGGCGGGTCAGGGCAGGGAGGAAGCAATCCGCCTCCAAGAGGGCGGTCTGCAGGTCGTTGAGACGGTGTAAAAAGACGCCGTGAGGCGAAAGACCGTGCCGAGCCGCCAGAGCGGCGGCGGTGCCTACGGCTTGCCCCATGAGCGCACAGGTGGCCATGACGCGCATACTGGACATGGCCATGTGGGTCATGCTGATGTTTCGTCCAGCGAAGAAGAGATTGTCCACGTTTTTGGAGTAGAGGGCACGGTAGGGGACGGCGTAGGGGCGGGGCGGCAGGATGTTGGTATTGGGGTGTCCCTTATGGTAGAAGCCGTCGGGGTAGTGGTCGTCAATGGGCCAGCCGCCGAACGCTACGGTGTCGGGGAACTGTGTTTCCTCGAAAAGGTCATTGGCGGTGACGGTGTACTCCCCCGTCATGCGGCGGGATTCCCGCTTGCCGGGTAGAAATCCGAAAAATTCCAGCTCCCAGGTATCGGCATGGTAACGGCCCGAATTTTTGACGTAGTCCCACGTACCCGCGGCCAGCGCGCGCAGGTCCTTGGCTACCTCCTCGGTGTCCTCAATGGCATCGCGGTTTCCGCCCAATTCCAGATACCAGAAATTTTCGTAGCTGCTCTCCATGTTGGGAAAGCGGTGTCGGAAGTCTTCATCGGTGAGCTTCAGGGCGAAGGGAGGCGGCGTATACGCGACGGGGCGGTCGGTTTCCCGTCCCTGGATGAGGCAGGACATGCCCATGTGGAGGCTGTCGGGGCACTCCTCGTAGGTGGGCTCGAGGTAATCATCCTTACCCTCCCGACCTTGGCGGTACTCCGCGCCCGTCAGGGGGGCGAGGATGCTGTCTCCGGAGCAGTCGGCGTAGTAGGATGCCTCTACCTTGATGAAGCATTGGGTGGTCATCTGGTAGCCTGTTACCGACGCAATGCGGCGGGTACGGCCGTGGGGAAAGTCGCCCTCCTCGGTTTGGGCGTCCATGCAGGTACAATTGAGGAGGAGGGTGATATTTTTCTCCCGCAGGATAAAGTCGTAGAGCACCGTATCCCAGATATGAAAGTTTTTGGTGGGATTGCGGCGAAGATTTTCCAGCGCGATCTCCTCAATGATGCCGGTCTCACGGTTATTCTCGCCGTGGGCACCGCAGACCCACATACGGATCTCGGAGGAGGCGTTTCCTCCCAGCACGGGACGTTCCTGCATGAGGACGACTTGGGAGCCTGCCCGTGCCGCGGCAATGGCGGCGCAGATCCCGGCCATGCCGCCGCCGACGACGCAGAGGTCGGCTTGCAGGGTGTGAGTTTTCAGCATAAAAATCTCCATTCTGCCGATTCGCCGTGCGAGGGGGGGCGGAGGTGCTGCGGCGATTCAGCTATTCTTCAAATGGGGGTGTATTGATCCGAAATTTATTATAGCATAAAGGCGGAGGGTTGTCAAGGGAGGGGGGGAGGTGGTGATGAAGCGGAAGCTCAAATTGCTGTTTAGCGGTGCGTTGGGTCGCAGTTACGCAGGGGGTGCAGGGGGCGAAGC
>JAFQOC010000366.1 GCA_017420845.1 Clostridia bacterium | reverse complement strand
GGGAACATGATTCACGCGAGAACGAAACCCCCAAAAGGACGGGGGAGCCGACGGACGGGAGAGCGGCCATCGGGGGCAGAGTGGCTGGCGGTCAAGCTGGACGTCCCGGCGGACGTGACGGGGAGAGGACTCCGTGTGGATCTGAGGGGACGGAACAGCCTGACGGTTCACGGGTGCCGGAAAATTCTGGATTTCAATGCTTGTGAGATCAAGCTGGAGATGGAGGACGCCACCTTAGTGATCCGGGGTTGTCGCCTGATTTGTACCGCCTATCTGGCCGACGCGGTGGGAGTGGATGGCTATATCTGCTCCATATCCTTTGAGGATCGGGAGGGTCAATCATGATCCCGTCTATTCCGTACTTGATCTACGGGTACATCCGGGTGTCCACACCGGGGGAGCATGCCGCCGCCCTTTTGGAGCTCTGCCGCCGCTGCAGCTTGCCCTATGAGAATTTCACCAACACAGAGGAGGGGATCTCCCTTCGCTTTACGCTCCCCACAGCCGAACGGGTCATCACCGCCTGTCGGGACAGGGGCATCCCCCTGACCTTGGGGGATAGGGGAGGACTTCCTCTTATTTTGAAAAGACTTTTTTGCCGTCCCGGTCTGGTTGTGGGGGGACTTTTGGGGATCCTTTTGATCCTGCTTGCGCAAAGCGTCCTCTGGGATATCCGAATTACGGGAAATACCACGGTATCGGATCGGGCCATCCGTGAGTCTCTGGCGGCCTGCGGGTTGTCGGTCGGTACTCCCGTAAAGCGAATCCGCGCCGACGTCATTGAGAACAACGTGCTCCTGATGGACGACCGTCTGGCATGGCTGTCTGTGAATCGCAAGGGGACGGTGGTACACGTGGAGGTACGGGAATCCGTGCCCGGACCGAAGGAGGAGACACTCGGTCCGCGGGATATGGTAGCCGGTCGGGGGGGAATTATTGAGTACGTGGAGCTGGAATCCGGGAATGTCCGTGTCACCGCCGGGCAGACGGTGGGGGAGGGGGAGGTGCTGGTCAGCGGCATCTACGACAGCGCCCAGACGGGCATCCGTCTGGAGACTGCCAAGGCACGGGTTTTTGCCCGCACCACACGGGATTTCTCGGTGACGATTCCCTTGACTGTTCAGCAAAAGCGCTACCTGAGCGCAAACGATAGCAATAAAGCGGGAATCAGTCGTGAAAAAAGTATAATTTTTTTCGGAAATCACATAAAATTTTCAAAAAAGTCTGGAAATATAGAGGGGTTTTGTGATATAATAGATGCTGAAGAATCATGGGGTTTGATAGACGGTGTGGGATTTCCTATATCCACCCGTACCGTTTGGTATCTGCCCTATGAAATGACCTCCGTTACCCGCAGCTACGCCGAGGCCGAAGAGCTGGCTTACTTTGAACTGTCGAAGTACATCGCCGCTCTGCCCGGAGGGGCAACTCTTCTGTCTGAGACGGTCACGGTGACGCACGGTAAGGACGCCCTTACTCTGCATGGTACCCTCACCGTAATCGAGGACATTGCCGTACCGCGGGAGATTCTGGTGGAGGAGTGAAAAACGCTCATTTTCATATTATGGAGTTATACATGAATCAAAGAATCATCAAGGTGGAAACTGCCGAAACCACCGCCCTCATCTTCGGCGCTTACGATGCCAATCTGCGTATCATTGAGGGGGCGTTTCCCGTGACCCTCCGCAATCGGTCGGGGGAGGACGGTACCGACGCCATCGTCATCAGCGGAGACAGCATGGATCAGGTCAATCTGGCCGCCTCCGTCATAGAATATCTGCGGGATATGGTGCGGCATTCCGGTGAGATCAACGACCAGACCTTCCACAGAGCAGCCGCGGCTGAGGTCGCTGACGGGCATGGCCAGACCCTGAATGATGGGGCCGATGGCTTCGGCGCCGGCCAGACGCTGCACCAGCTTGTAGCCGATGTTGCCAGCCTGCAGGTCGGGGAAGATGAGGGTGTTGGCATGGCCG
>JAFQOC010000365.1 GCA_017420845.1 Clostridia bacterium | reverse complement strand
CTCGGGCAGTCGGTGACGATGACCGAGGATACGGTGCTTTTGTGGCAATACCCCTGCTATCCCCGCGCCTGTGTACAGGACAATTTCGTGGATTTCACCATCACCGACAGCGAAGGGAGCATCAAGGGCGGCGGCAGTATCTACATCGGCGGCCTTGACCTCACTACCGTCAGCGAGAACAAGACCTACTACAGCATCTCCCGCGGACCCAACAACGTCAACCTCAACGCCGCCTACCGCCCCGTCCTGTTGGGGGCTTACCGCTACGCCGAGGGGACAGAGGTGGACGCCGAGACCCACGCACAAAAGCTGTCCGCCCTCCGTGAAAAAGCCGCACAAGCCCGCGCCTCCCTGTTTGACGATCTGAGCGACGACGATTTCCGCCTGTCCTACCGCATGCTTCTTTACAAGTACGGTGCGGACATGAAGCCCGGTATCAGCGTCACCACCCTCCACGCCGATCCCGCCTACGACCGCTACGCCGTGGTCACGGCAGGCAATGAACAGAAGCAGTTCTTCCTCTACGATGGTACCTGCCAGCCTATCACAGAGTGGGAGATCTACACCGCCGACGAGTACGGCTATACCGTCACGGGCAAGCTGACTCTGGCGGACGGCACCGTGGTGATGGTGGATATCAACGACCCCGAGCGGATGTACGAGATCATTTTGCCCAACGAATGAATCAAGAAAGGAAAACCATACCATGAAAAAAGCCCTACTCATGATCCTGGCCGCCATCCTGGCCGCTTCGTCCCTTGCAGGCTGCTCCCGCCGTGGGCAGTACGAGGATCAGCTGGAAAGCCAGAAGGTCGCTGAATCCCTGGATGCCATCCCCGAGACCAACGACAACATCACGGGCGAGAACGCCCCCGATTATCAGACCCCCATCATGCTCAAAACGGGGAACACCCCCTTCTATGAGGGCAAGACCCCGGAGGAGCTGAAGGCCATATTTCACAGTTCCTCCAATTATGGTGATCGATTCGTAACTCCAACGGGGCGGATGTACCGCACGTACGACGATCATATGTGGTACTACAACAAGCTCACGGGAAATTTCAGCGCGTGGTGCGCCGACCCCCTCTGCAACGTGGCTGAAAACGAGAACTGCATCTGGCGGGATTTCATGTGGATCCTGTATGTCAGCGATGATTACATCTATTTTCAAGCAATGAACTACCTGACAAATGATGCAAAGGTGTACCGTTGCGACCATCAGAGAAACAACATTGAGGAGGTCATTGACGTCGGGGAATACTACGAGCAAATGTACAAGCCCGACGGAACTCCCGACGGAACCTACGGGACCATCGACGATATGGAAGTACTCTCCGAGCAGAACGGCACCCTGTACTATTTTACCACGCGGATGCTGACGAACGGCGACAGCGCCGGCTCGCTCTACGCCATGGATATAAAAACCAAGGAGGCTACCCTTCTGTCGGGAGAGCGGGATATCGACAACGTGGTCATGGTCGGAGACACCGTGTACTATACCGAGTCTCCCGCAACCTATACGTGGTACAAGACCGATCTGACCTTTGCAAGCTCCGAGCTTATGTGGGAGAACGTCTCCATTCCTTATAAAAACGATCGGTATTTGATCATATTCCGGTGGAAGGACGGCTTCCCCGACACGGCCTTTTCCTATCATCTGCAAACGGGGGAGACCCATGAGCTGAGCCGCATGGGCGGTTCTCTGTCGGGAGACTATCTCTACTACACACGAAACCTCACCGACGAGGAGGTGGAGAATGATCCTCAGAAGGATTACTACACCTATACATGGGAGATCCCCAGTCACAGACCCGGCGGAGACCCGATTCCCCGGGAGAGCGATACCCGTGACGCGGGTAAGATCTACCGTATCTACGTGGGTGCCGACTACGCCCCCGAGGAATGCGTGTGCCAACTTACCTACAAGGGAGTCCCCGTCCGCCTGAAGAATATCGAGGCCGACGGCGAGGTGATCTACATCTCCTTCAACAACTATGAGGGATTTACCAATTTCTATAATCCCGACATTGACGATGGGGACGGGTACACCGCCCTCTGCTACGGCGCTGTGGATCTGCAAAACGGAAGCGTGACCATAATGGAGCTGCCCGAAAATATGGAATAATTGTAAAAACAGTCGCTTTCGGCGGCTGTTTTTCACGCCCGCGCAAAAATCGTGCCACTCGGATATTTCGCGAAATCGGATTGTATGGTACAATAGGGCTGTACGATCCGATCTCATTCCGTACAGAAAGGAAAACGATTATGAAAAAGCCATTATTGCTCGTATTGACAGCCATGCTGCTGCTGTCCTCGATTGCTTCTTGCTCGTCATGCTCGCGCAGAGGGCAGTATGAGGATCAACTGGAGAGCCAAAAGGAAGCAGAATCCCTTGATGCCATCCCTGAAACTAATGGTAACATCACGGGTGATAATGCCCCCGATT
>JAFQOC010000364.1 GCA_017420845.1 Clostridia bacterium | reverse complement strand
TCCTCTCCTTTTTGGCTTATTATACACCATTTGGGAAGAAAATGCAACAACTTGTGCGAATTTTCCATTGATTTTCGGGAAACAGGTTGCTATAATGTAAATGGATAGTTGGTTCCCCTCCGCAGGGCGCCCCGATTCCCTCTCTCCCGATCGGGAGAAAGAAACAGAATGAGTTGATAAGGAGAAAGATTATGAAAAAGAACGCGCGCGTCCTTTCGGTGCTGGTCGCCGCCGTTATGCTCATGACGGCCCTGTCGGTCACCGTATCCGCTTCCGAAGACACCCCCTACGACGCCTTTGCCGACTACGGTCAGCAGACCCACAACGTCCCCCCCTCCGAGGGCATCAAGATCGACGGTATCGTCTCTGAGGGCGAGTACGCCTGCGAGCCCATCGAGGTGAACAAGGACTCCGAGGGTATGAACTGGATGGATTGGTCCAAGGAGGGCTTCCCCGAGGAGGAAATCCCCGAGATCCTGCCCTACAGCATCAAGTACTACGTGACCTATGACGAGACCGGCCTGTACGTGGCCGCCGAGATCGTGGAGGCCTCTCTCTTCACCCGCTGCAACAGCAAGATCGACATCTGGGGACTGGATTCCCTGGAGATCGACGTGGCCGTGGACGCCTACGGTGACATCGAGAACGGCACCTATACCCAGGCTTACATGCTGGACCGTATCCGCTCCACCTACGCGCTGTGGGATGACGGCAGCGGTGTCCTGACCCCCGTGGGCATCTGTTACACCGGCTCCTCCTACGGCATCTACAATTCCCCCGACGATATGCTGGACGGCACCTACATGATTACCCGCGACGAGGACAAGCAGCTCACCACCTATGAGATGTTCTTCGGCTGGGAGGATCTGTACATGGAGAAGAATATCCCCGATCAGGTCTTCATGAATTTCCAGCTCCATCTGGGCGACGCCCGCTACCTGGACTACGTGGCCGACGGCTACGTCGGCTGTCTGGGCGGTCTGCGCTACGCCTGCCAGCTCTCCGATCAGGACAGAGCTGACATCGGCACCGACAAGAGCATGGCTCTCCACATCTTCAACCTGGTGGATCCCGCAGACTCCGACGAGACCGAGGCTCCCTCCGAGGAGGTCACCGAGGAAGTGACCGAGGCTCCCACCGAGGAGGCTACCGAGGAGATCACCGAGGCTCCCACCCAGGCTGATACCCAGGCCCCCGAGACCGAGGCTCCCACCGACGCCCCCAAGACCGAGCCCGAGAAGCCGGGCTGCGGCTCCGCCATCGGCATGACCGCCGCCGTCACGGCCTTCGCCGCCGCGGCCGCCGTTGTCCTGAAGAAAAAGGACTGATATCCAAGGAAAATCCCGCTCCGCGCATAGCCGTGAGGCGGGATTTTTGGCCCTATTTGTCGGGATGAACAAAAACGGGGCGGTAAAGTGAGAAAATTTCCCCAATTTATTGTGAAAAAACACTTGCAATTCAAAGGAAAGTGTGCTATACTATTACTGTACAATAGTAGAAGAAGATGAGAGTGGAGTTCCGAAGGAAAGCCACTCTTAAATTTTGCTTAGGGACATTCCCGAAGGAAAGCCCCTGACAGAAAAGGAGTCGCCATGTCAGACGAAAAGATTACTCCTGCCGACAAAAAGCCCTACCGCGCCGTCCGCACCCGCACCGCCGGCCGAGGTATCGCCGACAGGGTTCGGGAGATCATCACTCCCACCGCCGATGAGCTGGGCTACTACCTCTGGGACGTGGAGTACGTCAAGGAGGGCGCCGACTTCATCCTCCGCGTCACGATAGACAACGACGAGGGGATTACCATTGACGACTGTGAGGCCATGAGCCGCGCCATCGATCCCATTCTGGATGAACACGATCCCATCCCCGAGCAGTACCTTCTGGAGGTCTCCTCTCCCGGTATTGAAAGGGATCTGACCCGCGACGAACATTTTGATCTCTGCGTGGGTGAAAAGGTGGAGGTTCGCCTCTTCGCTCCCGTGGACGGCAGCCGCGTCTGGGTAGGCATTTTGGGTGAGCGCGACGCAGAGGGCGGCATTCCCGTGGAAACCGCCGGTGTGGTCCGCACCTTCCCCAAGGCCGCCGTTTCCAAGGTCCGTACCGTATTTGATTTCTGATAATAATGCCCGAAAGGAAAAAATGAAATGAACGCCGATATCTTTAACGCTCTGGAGCTGCTGGAAAAAGAGGGTATTCCCCAGTCCTACATGATCGAGAAGATCGAGCAGGCTCTCACATCCGCCTTTAAGAAGGAGTATGGCCCCACCGCCCTCATGCGCGTGGACATGGACATGAACAAGAAGAAGATCAAGGCTTACCTGCAGAAGGAGGTCGTTGAGGTGGTGGAGGATCCCGTCTGCCAGATCTCCCTGGAGGATGCCAAGGCCATCAATAAGAAGTATAAGCTGGGCATGATGGTGGAGCGTGAGGTCAAGACCGACGCCTTCCGCCGCACCTCTGCCGCCGCCGCCAAGTCGGTGATCATTCAGGGCATCCGCGAGGGCAAGCGTCAGGCCATGCAGGAGGCCTACGAGAACAAGAAGGAAGAGATCATCACCGCCACCGTCAGCAAGATCGACCGCGACAACGGCGACGTTATGCTGGAGCTGGATCAGGGCACCAACTGGTTGCCCTACGCCGAGCAGATTCCCGGCGAGACTCTGACCGTGGGTCAGAAGGTCAAGGTGTTCCTTACCGAGATCAACCACGAGGCAAAGGGCCCCGTCATCTCCCTCTCCCGCATCCATCCCAAGATGGTGTGGAGACTCTTTGAGCTGGAGGTTCCCGAGATCCAGGACGGCATCGTCATCATCCGCGGCGTTTCCCGTGAGGCGGGCTCCCGTTCCAAGATCGCCGTCTACTCCCGCGACGCCGACGTGGATGCCGTGGGCGCTTGTATCGGTAACCGCAATATGCGTATCGATTCCATCATCTCCGAGCTGAACGGCGAGAAGATCGATATCGTCAAGTACAGCGAGACCCCCGAGGAGTACATCGCCGCCGCCCTGGCTCCCGCTACAGTCAATTCCGTTACCATGGTGGCTGAGCGCGCCTGCCGTGTTACCGTGGATCCCGATCAGCTCTCCCTGGCCATCGGCCGCGAGGGACAGAACGTCCGTCTGGCCGCCAGACTGACCGGCTACAAGATCGACATCAAGGCCGAGTAATTCCACAGAGAAACGAGGTGAGCCGCTATGAGCGGAACCACACAGAAGGGCATGAAGCCCCGTAAGATCCCCATGCGGCAATGCCTCGGATGCAACGAGCACAAGCCAAAGGCAGAGCTGATCCGGGTCGTCCGCAGTCCCGAAGGAGAGATCAGCCTGGATCTGACCGGAAAGAAATCGGGGCGGGGCGCCTACATCTGCCGCAATCTGAAGTGCCTGAAAAAGGTGCGCAAGTCCGGCCGCGTCGCCCACAATCTGGCCTGTGAGATCAGCCCCGAGGTCTACGACCGCATGGAGGCAGAGCTGATCTCGGATCAAGGAGCCGATACATGAGCCGGCAAGTCGGAGCCACTCCCGAGGAAAAGCTGCTCTCCACCCTGGGCCTCTGCGCCAGAGCCCGTAAGCTGGTGATGGGAACCCCTATGGTCTGCGAGGCCATGCGGGATCAGAAAAACCCCGTCGTCGCCGTGCTGGAGGCCTCGGACACCTCGGCCAATACCCATAAGAGACTGACGGACAAATGCGCCTTCTACGGCGTGCCGCACTTCCGCGTCACCGCCGACACCGCTCGGTTAGGGCGGGCTGTGGGCAAATCGGGCGCCGTTGCCGCCGTCGGCCTGACAGATCAGAATCTATATAAGGCCCTCGCCGCTCACCTTCCCGAGGCAGAGGCGAAGGATTCCCCCCAAAAAAACAACGAGTGATCCCATTCTCAAGCCCCGAGGGGCATAAAACTGACCGCATCACCCATGCGGCAGGACAGAGCTTTAGGAGGAAATATGGCATTCAATCCCCAATTCAAAATTAACCAGATGGCAAAGGACATGGGTCTGAAGAGCAAGGAGCTGACCGACCTGCTGGCAGACAAGGGCGTGGCTGACGTGAAAAGCCAGAAGACCCTGACCGAGCAGGAATTCAACGTGCTGTTTCAGGCGCTGACTGAGGCGAATCAGGTTGAAAACATTTATGACTACATGGACGGTGTAACCTGTATTCCCTCCAGAATCGCCGCCGCCAGGGCTGCCGAAAAGGCTGCCCGTGAGGCCGAGGAGCGTGCCGCCCGTGAGGCCGCTGAGCGCGAGGCCGCCCGTATAGCCGCCGAAAAGGCCGCCGCTGAAAAGGCTGCTCGCGAGGCTGCCGAGAAGGCTGCCCGTGAGGCCGCCGCCCGCGAGGCTGCCGAGCGCGCCGCTCGCGAGGCCGCTGAGGCAAAGGCCGCCGCCGAGCGCGCCGCCGCTGAGGCAGAGCGTCTGGCTGCCGAGGCCGCTTCCCGTAAGGAGGCTGACCGCAAGGCCTTTGAGCGCGCCGCTCTGGAGAAGGCCGCCGCTGAGGCTCGCGAGAAGGCGTTGGCCAGAAAGGCCGCAGAGGCCGCTGCCAAGGAAAGCGCCCTGAAGGGTGAGCGGCCTGCCAAGCCCGCAAGCAATACGTCCAAGGCGGCTACCCCTGCCAAGGATACCAAGCCCGCTCCCCAGGCGGCACAGCCTGAGAAGCGTCCCGCTGTGAGCGACCGTCCTCAGGGTCAGAAACCCCAGGGCGACCGTCCCGTTGTGGGTGACCGTCCTCAGGGTCAGAGGCCTCTGGGCGACCGTCCCGCTGTGGGTGACCGTTCTCAGGGTCAGAGACCCCAGGGTGACCGTCCCGCTGCAGGTGACCGTTCTCAGGGTCAGCGACCCCAGGGTGACCGTCCCGCAGTGGGTGACCGTCCCCAGGGTCAGAGATCTCAGGGCGACCGTCCCCAGGGGGACCGTCCCCAGGGGGATCGTCCCCAAGGGGACCGCATGAACGACCGCAACCGTCCTCAGGGCGGCCGCGGCGGTATGGATCGCGGCGCTGATAAGGGTGACTACGTCCAGTCCGCTCCCAAGGAGCATTTCCAGGTCCAGCCCATTGTCCGCGGCCAGACCCCCAAGGGCGGCGTGGAGCAGCAGAAGCCCCGCGGCGCTACCCGTGTGGTGGACACTCGCGTGACCGATTCCGTGGATCTGTCCAAGTACGACGAGAAGCTGGATAACTTCGTGTCCGAGCGTGTCCAGGAGTCCCACGGCAACCAGAAGCTCACCAAGAAGAATACCCAGCAGCAGGGAACCAAGGGCGGTCAGAAGCCCTTGATGAAGGGCGGCAAGAACCAACACGGCAATATGCCGGGCAAGAAGCAGGCTCCCGTGAAGAAGCAGCCCCTGAAGGTGGAAATCCCCGACGAGATCGTGGTCAGCGACCTGGCCGCCCGTCTGAAGGTCACCGTGGGCGAGGTGGTCAAGCGCCTCATGATGATGGGCATGATGGTTACCGTTAACCAGACTGTGGACTTCGACACCGCCGCTCTCGTGGCCGACGAGCTGGGGGCAGAGGTGGAGCGCGAGGTGGTGGTCACCATCGAGGAGAAGCTCTTCGACAACACCGAGGACACCGCCGATCAGCTCAAGCCCAGAGCTCCCGTTGTCTGCGTCATGGGTCACGTTGACCACGGT
>JAFQOC010000363.1 GCA_017420845.1 Clostridia bacterium | reverse complement strand
CTTCGCCCCCTGCACCCCTGCCAAGGTGCGAGCGGAACGTGAATGTTCAAACTCACCGATAAATTGCAATTTTTATATCGGCTGAATAGTTACATTCAAAATTTTGATCGCGAAATCGGTTGACATATCCGCAAGCTTGTTTTCAGCCATTGTTATCACCTCTCTTGCGCATTGATGGCATGCATTTCATCAGGAACCGATGAAATCCTTGCCGATGCAAGGATGAAATCCAAGCAGAGCTTTCGCAGTGCTTTTTCTTTGGCGGAGATGGAGAGATTCTTTCTAGCCGCTTCGCGGCGTCGCACCTCGCAAATATAGTCGCCCTGCTCGCGCCTTGGCGCTCCCGATGCTCCTTATTTGCTCACTCACTCGGCTTCGCTTCATCCGCCACCGGCGGCGCTCGCCTCGTTCCCTCTCGCGGGCGCTCGTGTTCAAATCTCTCTCCGCCAAAGAAAAAGCACTGCTTTCGCAGTGCTTTTTCTTTGGCGGAGATGGAGAGATTTGAACTCTCGCGCCGGTTAACCCGACCTACACCCTTAGCAGGGGCGCCTCTTCGGCCTCTTGAGTACATCTCCGTGTACTGTGTGAGCGACCGTTTGCAGAACTCACGCAGTATATTATACACGATACCCTTCCTTTTGTCAAGTACTTTTTCAAAAATCCTTGAAAAAATACGCAACATTTCGGATGGGTCAGGAGACGGGGGGTGTCATACCCGAACGAGCCACGTGGGCGGCCTCCGGAGAAACGGTACAGAAAAGCTCGTAGAGGGGGACGGAGGCCAGCAGGTCGTCCAGAAGCTCCAGAGTAGCCGCAAGGGCAGCAGGATCCTCGGGGATCAGGAGCTGCGGGAATATCTCGGTGACGGCGGCGGCGGTGTCATAGGGCGCAATGGCATTGGTCTCACCACGGCGGAGGAAGCAGACGGCAGCGAGGGGCACCGAGGTATTGCTGTTCCACCCCTCCTTACCGCACCAGGGCGTGCCGTAAGCGTACCAGACCCCGTCCCGCTTGCGGATCAGGGGCTTATCGCCGTTGACCACCCGGATCTCCTCGCCAAAGGCCTCCCGCCACATCCTGACGTGGGTAGTTTTTCCCGTGCCGCTGGAGGCGGTGAAGGCAAAGCCGTGGGTACCGTCGGTAATAACGGCGGAGTGGAGGAGCATACCGCCCAGCAAAGGAAGACGGCGGCAGATGGCCCGATAGATGCAAACGCTTTCACAGTAGCCGTCGGACAGATGAACGGGGGTGCCCGCCTGCTCGGCCTTGATCTCGTCCCGGGATACCTGCACGATCAGGTCAGCCTCCTCAGGCGCGAGGGGAGTGGGGAGGGAATAAGCCCTGCATTGGTGGACCGCGTATTCATGGTGGGCGCGGATCAGAATCCTGTAATCCGCCAGCAGGAGGGAGAGCTCGTACATGGAATACTCCTTTCGGGAAGAAATAGCGTCACCGCATCGGAGCTTTTAAGAAGCCCAATGCGGTGAGACTTGTTGAGAAAATGGAATCAGACACCCGCCTCGGCCATCTGCACGGTACCGCCGACGGTGCCGTTACCCGCCTGGCCGTAGCCGTTGTTGCCCTGGATGCGGACGGTGCCATCCTCCATGAGGTAGGCGGTGAAGCCGTAGCCCGCGGCTATGTCCAGGACACCCTCCAGCACCTGTCTGGGGGTACCGTCGGTGTAGGCGCTATCGCCCAGGCCGTTCTCGGTATTGAGGCCGTAGACGTAAGCCTTGCCGTCCTCGGAGAGGATGACCATGTTACCGAAGTAGATATCCGCCTTCTTGACGTTCTTCATCACGGGGACGAAGGTGGGATTATTCCCGCCGCCCTGGTTGAAGCCGTGAAGGGTGCGCCAGCCTGAGTAGTAGAGCTGACCCGTATGATCCACGGCCAGCACCTGGTGCTCGCCCGAATCCAGATACTCGATGTCCTTATGGATCTGAATGGGGGTATGGATCTGGTCCCCGTGATTCTGGGACATCTTCTTCCAGCGGTTGTCGCCCACACCCCACAGAGTGCCGTCGTTCTTGACGTAGACGGTGGAGCGACGGCCCGCCGAGGCAAAGGCCACGCATGTGTCCAGCTTGACAAGGGAGGTGACGTTCCCGCCCAGATTGGTAGTACCCAAAGCGCCGTAGGCATTGGAGCCGATACCCCAGAGGTTACCGTCCTCATCCACGATCAGAAGGTGATCGTGGCCCAGGGAGACGTCGGCGACCTTGAAGTCCAAATCGACCTCGCCCAGGGTGGCGTCGTCGCTCTGGCCGTTGCGGCAGAGCTGACCGCAGGTGTTGCGGCCCACCGTAAAGAGACGGCCGTCAGTAGTAAGAATGGCGGTGGAGAAGGTGGTATCCCCGTTCTCGTAAGCGTTGGCGGCGGAAGTGACCACCTTGGCCACACCGCTCATAACGAAGGTAGGCGTATCCACCACGGCGGGGGTAGCGCCCAGGCCCAGCACGCCGTAGCGGTTATCGCCCCAGGCGTAGAGATCGCCGTCGCCGGTCAGGTAGAACATATAGGTGGCACCCGCAACGATGGTGGTATTCTTGACCGCATCGGGATCCTCCACCAGCTTCTTAGTGGTGATGGAAACCGAGCCCGCCTGTCCCACCTTGAGGACGACCTGAGAGCCCTCCACGGCATGGACGTTTCCTTCCTTGTCGGTGAAGGTGATGCCCGTGACCACGTAGCCCTCCTTGGCGGTGGCGATAATATGCAGAGTCTTTGTCTCTCCCTGCTCCAGCTTGATGACGGTGCCGTTCTCGATGGCCTCGCCGTTGATGGTAACGTCAGTGCGGCCCGCATGGAAGCTGACGGTGACCCGCTTCTGGGTCAGGTGCGCCAGATCATCCTCGGAGACACCGAAGTAATGGTAGAAGTGATCCAGAGCGTAAGGAATACGGTTCTGGATGAAGCTGCGGATCTTGGAGGCCTCGGTCTGCCACCTGGAGTAGGTGAAGCCCGCGTCGGAGTTCCAACGGCCCTGCTGGAGGGACATGAGGGGATCTCTCTCGGCGTACATCTCCTCAAAGACGGCGGACAGATACTCGGGGGTCATGTGGTTGCTCACCACATCGAAGTAACGGGTCAGGAATTGGTTCTTGAAGCCCTGGTTCTTCATGAGGGCGCGCATCATGGTCCCGCAGACCGAGTTGCTGTCAAAGGCCCAGAAGAAGTTCTCCCGCTCGGTGGTGAAATCGTAGAAGGACAGGCCCATATCCAGGTCGAGCAGGGTAAAATGCCACTTGGTATCCACACCCGAGGGATCGTCGGGGTTCTTGTTGCGCCAGACCTTGATGTTGTTCTCGGGCCAGTCGCGGGCCACGTAGAAGAGGCGCACCACCCACATATCAATGAAGGAATCGATATCCATCTGGGAGGCGATATAGTCGTAGTGCTGCTGCTCGGCCAGATTGTGCTGGCGCATGTACTGCACCATCTGGTTGAAGGGATCCTGATCCCCCTCCACGCCCGAGGAGACCACAAAGTCGGCGTTGGTGTTGGTATGCACCTGGCTGTAGTCGCTCTCAATGACGGTGACGCTGTCCTTATTCACGCCGTAATGGCTCTCCACGTACTCGGGAGAGTAACGCTCGCGGAAATTGTACACGCCCCAGAACTCGCCGTTGATGAAGACCAGGGTGGAGGTGGTGGCCATGTAGTCCACCTTCAGCCCGTCGGCGGTAGCCTGCATGAAGGCGTCGCGGATGTAGGAGGTACCGCAGTCGTTACCCGAATTGCGGATCATGAAGCGGGAGAAGGAGGTGATGGCCTGTCCCCGGGAATCCTTGGCCGCGCCGCCGAAGATGTCGTAGTTGAGATTGGACTCCAAACCGCAGTCCTGATTCATGGCGCCCTTAAGGTAGATACGCAGGGACTTCATGCCCCAGCCCGAGGAGCCGTTGCCGCTGACCGCCATCTCCACGCGGGAGTTACCCACCCGCTCGCCGGTGGGGTCAAAGACCTCCATGATGCCCACGCCTCTGCGGCGCTCGCCCGTGATGGCACCCGTAAGCAGGAAATTGTTGTAGAAGCCCTGGGAGCCGATGACCTCGTCCTTGGGCAGGGAGAAGGACATGATGGACACGCCGTACTTCTCCAGATCGTCGGTGATGAAGTAGGTATTGGTGAAAACGTCGGTAGACTCGGTGCCGTTGGTGGCGTAGGCCTTGATAACGTGGGCACCCACCTGGGTGGAGACGGAGGGAGAAGACCAGGAACGGGTCAGGGGACCCCAGCCCATAGCCGAGGTGTCGCTGAGCATGATGCCCGTGGTGTAGGCCTTGCGGTTGCGGTTGGAGGACAGGGAGGGGTCGGAGCCATCGGTGGTGTAGTAGATGGTGTACCCGCTCTGAGCCGACAGGTTCAGAATGAAGGCCTTATCGTAAATGCCCGCGTCGTAGGAGAAGATGACCTCATTGAGCATGGAGCCGACCACCTCGTTGACGGCGCCGCCCGAGGTACGGGTGCGCAGATCGCGGAGCTCGGGAGTAGCGGAGCGGGTCAGATTCACGGTATGGTATCCGCTGTAGTCCTCCATGGCGGTGCGAACCGCCACCTTGTTGCGGGAGAGATCGTACAGAGCGTAGACAGAGGAGTGATACTCCATGGTGGCTACGAAAATCGAAACGGCGTCGTCGAAGACCGTGATATCCTCATCACGGCCAATGCTCCAGCCCGAGGGGGCCAGCAGGAGGCGGATCTCCTTATTATCCAGGTACACGTCCCATTCAGCGTCGCAATGCTCCACCTTCATGACCGCCTTGGCGGGATCAAAGTCGGTGGGAGAATTGGCGCGGACCAGATAGTAGCCCCCCGCAGGGATCACGGCCTCGGCGGGAAACACGAACTGGTCAAAGGGGTTGGCTCCGTCGCTCTTGTAGTAAAGGGACGCGCCGGCCAGGGAAATGTCCTTGTCGCTGTTGTTGTAGAGCTGAACGTAGCCGTTGGACATGAGAGCCTCGGCACCCTTCTTGCCCGTGCCGTAGACCGAGTGGATCAGCACACCCTTGTACAGAGAGGCGTCACCGGGGTGCAGGTCGGGATCGTAGGGCAGGGTCTCCTCCTCGGTCTCCTGGGGCTCAGCGGCCGTGTCGTCGGCAGGCAGAGTAATAACGGGAGGCTCGGTGGGCTCCGCGGTGGGAGCCTCGGTCAGGGTGTCGGTGGGATCGGTGGAATCCGTGTCGTCCGTATCTACGGGCTCCGCGGTGGAGCTGTCAGGCTCACGGGTGCTTCCGTCGGGATCGGTGGGAGCGGGGGATTCTGCTCCGTCAGCCGTGGTGCTGTCAGAGGTCGTCGTTCCGCCACCGGAAGACTCACAGGCCGTCAGTAAAGTGACCGACAGGATCAGCACCAGCAGAGCAGCCAGGAGCCAAAGTGAATACTTCTTGGCGATAATGTGCTTCATGGGAGATACCTACGCTTTCCGGAACCGGGTTCCTTGCGATTCTATTTGCAATTCGAATACTCAAATGATGATCTCAGCGCTGTTTTTTGAGGTTATGATTAACCAATTCATTATAGCATTTTTCCCCGATCCTGTCAATAACTCGCAAAAAATTCGTAGACATGCCCAATTTGATCCCAACAGTTTTGGCGGAAGGAACAAAAGCCGGCCACCCCTTTGGGCAAAAGAAAACGCCGCTGTGAAGAGTCTGTGAAGCGGGTATGAAGACAGGGTCACACCGCCCCGCATGGCCTCGCTGTCAGAGCTCCTTCCACGCCTGTCAACACCGGGCGGATTTAGCCCTTTCAAAAAAAACGCCCGCGAAAAAACGCGGACGTTTTCTATGAGGAGGCTTACCCAAGGGCAATCGCCCGGACGGAACGGCCACGATCTCGGTGTAGAGCGGTAAGCCCGTAGAGTACAAGGATCAGTCCTTCTTGTAACCGATGTTCTTCTCCTTGGAGGGATCGAAGGTGAAGTTGCAGATGGAAGCGACCAGAGGATAGATGCTTAAGGTAATGATACCCAGAAGCAGGTAAGCACCGGTTCTGCAGGTGTAGCCGGCGGGCTTCAGGGAGGTGTGATTGATAATCAGGCTGCCGATCCAACCAAGGAAGAAGGTCAGCAGGAAGCGAGCAAGATTGTTGTTATCCATGTTTAATCTCCTTCATGATAAAATGAAAATGTATTCGCAAAGCCCCGTCGGCACACACCGAAAAGCACCTTTTCGAGCCTTGTCGCTCTCATGATACCATACAATCGCCCAAAAGTCAAGAATTTCAGCGCATTTTCCACAATTTTTCGCGTTTTGGGTATTTTCCGTCCTCCGTCTTCTGTTTCCCCTTACTCCCCAACCGTGATGCGGATACTGCCGCTGGTGGTCCTGATCTCGCAGAGACCGCCCTCGGTGGACTTGGGGACGTCCACCGAGCCCGAGGTGGTGTCGGTGTAGAAGATCTTGGGGGTGAGCAGGGAGCCGCTGACCGAGCCGCTGGTGGTTTTCAGGTTCAGGGTGGCGGCGTCGGCGCGGGTGAAGCGGATACCGCCGCTGGTGGTCTTGGCCTGAAGGTGGGTCGTGACGGCGGTGTCGGTGAGGTCGATGCCGCCGCTGGTGGTTTCTATGGCGAGGGAGCCGCAGGTGACGCGGCTGAGGTGCAGGCCACCGCTGATGGTTCCCACCGTCAGGGAGTCGGTGACGGTCAGATCCTCCAGCTTCATGCTTCCGCTTCCCACGTTGACGGACAGAGAGCCCACCGCGGCGTTTTCCATTTCCACACGACCGCTGGTGGAGGACACGGTTGCCGCTCCCGCCACGGTCAAGCCGTCCGCGGTAAGGCTTCCGCTTCCGTTACGGGCGGTGAGCTCTCCCGCCTTACCCGACAGGCGGACACTTCCGCTGGTGGCCTCCACCCGGGTATGCCCCTCTACCGAGGCGGCCATGACCACCGCACCGCTGGAAACGTCAAGGGTCACGTCCTCACGGAAGGTAAAGGCGCCGTCCACCTCGATGCGCCCGCTGGAGGTTTTGGCGTACAGGGAGATATAGGTGTCAGCGGGGAGGCGCACCGTCACCGTGGGGTTGCTCCTGTAAGCGGTGAACAGATTCTCGTACCATTTCCGCGTGT
>JAFQOC010000362.1 GCA_017420845.1 Clostridia bacterium | reverse complement strand
TGAAAACCATTGCCAGCTTTACCATTGACCACAACACTTTGCAGAAGGGCATGTACGTTTCCCGTACCGATGGCGATGTGATCACCTACGACATCCGTATGAAGCTCCCTAACGGCGGCGACTACCTCCCCACCCCCGCCGCCCACACCATCGAGCACCTCTTCGCCACCTACGCCCGCAACAGCGGATGGTCGGATCAGGTGGTCTATGTTGGCCCCATGGGCTGTCGGACGGGCTTTTACCTCCTGGTCCGCGACAGCGTGAGCCATGAGAACGCCATCAAATTGGTGCAGGACTCCTTCGCCTTCATCGCCGCCTACGAGGGGGAGATCCCCGGCACCGAGCGGTGGCAGTGCGGCAACTACCTGGAGCACGATCTTCCCGAGGCCAAGAAGGCCGCGGCGGAGCTGTGCAAGCACCTTGAGGGCTGGACGGTGGAGAAGCTGTCCTATGACGCGCCCGCTACGGGGGTCTGAGACCGATCGTTCCAAAAATCGCCCGATCATCCCTGATTTTGAAAATTTGTACTAATTTGTTTTTAAAACCTTGAATTTGTTTTGCCCTCTCACCCGCTTCGCGGGAGCTCTCCCAAAGGGAGAGCCTTGCATAAGCCTCCCCCTTTGGGGGAGGTGGCACGCCCTTGGCGTGACGGAGAGGGCAGACAAGGTTCAATATTTTAATCGGAAATTAGTATTGGTTGTTTTTATGGTAGAATGGGGAATGTTAGATCCAATATACGCAAAGGAGAACGACCATGACAACGACTGAAATACTGATGCTGATCTTCGGCTCTGTGGGGAGCGGGATCGTGGCCGCATCGGCGGTCTACGGGATCATGCGTAGAATGAACAAGTGGAAAAGGGAGGCGGAGCCCATTTCACCGATCCCCGCCACGGACGGTACGCTCTGCACCTCCAACCGCGCTCAGCTGATCCGCGGTGTCATGTGGGGCTTTATTGTCCTGCTTGGCGTGATGCTGGCACTTTTGATCCTGTTTTTTGTCAAAAAGGATATTGTGTACTTGCTCGGCGGAGTGCTTTGCAGCTCGTCCGCTCTTTTGGTGGCCGTGATCTGGGTCCTTTTGCGCCGCAAGTACGGTGACTCCATCCGCTATACCGATACAGCCTTCACGGTCGTCAGCCTCCGCGCCGAGCCTCGCCGCCAGACCCACCCATGGAATCATCTCCGGGGCATCACGGCGGTGGACGGCACCCACATCCGCCTTGACTTCAAGAACGGTACCACCATTACGCTGGCCTATCTGACCGACACGGAGCATCTTTTGTCAACTGCCCACGCTTATATTACGGAGAAAAAACATGAATACATACATTGTCAACCACCGCACCTATGAGATCCTGGAGGAATCCAAGCCCTACTTCCTGGGCCGCTGGTTTGAGAAGGAGGTGGAGGGTGTCCCCCACATGGCCACCACCACCGACGGTGCCCAGGTCTACTTCATGACCGAGGGCTGTACCTCCGTCATGCTGGATTTCACCGACATCACCCACATCCGCGTCCCCTACTACGCCTATTCCATCGACGGGAGTGAGCCCATCCGCCGCCATATCACCGATCCCACCGTCCACCTGCCCGACAGCGATCGCCACGCCGTTTGCATCATTGCCGACGGCATGACCGAGGGGGAGGGGAAGTGGTACGAGGAGATCGGCTTCGCCTTGAAGTCGATCACTCCCGCCGCGGGAGGGAAGCTGTGGGGCATCAAGCCCACCGCCCCCCTGGTCTTCTTCTACGGTGACAGCATCACCGAGGGCATCCGCGCTATCAGCATGGCCGCCGACAGCGACGGCAACAGCGCCACCCACGCCTACCCCTGGTACTGCGCCGAGGCCCTGGGCGTGACCCCCTACTACATCGGCTACGGTGCCACGGGCATGATTCGCACGGGTTGGTTCAACACCATGGCCAAGGCCATCGACGGCCTGAGCTGGCGGAATACTGTGGAGGAGTCCCCCGCTGCCAACCAAAAGCCCGACCTGATCGTCATCAACCACGGCACCAACGACATGGATTTTTCCATGCTGGAGTACATGAACGCCATGAATGCCACCATGTCCCTCCTTTACCGCCGTTATCCCGATGTTCCTGTAGTTTATGTTATTCCCCTCCAACAGACCCATGCTATGATCATCCGTCGTCTTATGAGTGAATACCCCAACGGCTACGTCATTGAATCTGAGGGGTGGCCCATCACCTTTACCGATGGCATTCATCCCAACGCCGCAGGGGCGAAGATCATGGGTGAGCGAGTGGCGGAGGGGATACGAAAATTGGGTTTATTAAACCTTTAAAAGCTGAAAAACACGGCGCACACGTTTGGGTGTACGCCGTGTTTTCATTTTACCTTGATCCCAAAAAGAACGCCGCAACGCGGACATTTCACCTGATGCTTGCCTTCCTGTCGAGGCAGGCGCAGGGTAGCGTTACATTTGGGACAAACGCGGAAAATGTGAGTGGGGGTGTCGGGGGGCAGAGTAGGCTTCTTTTTGCGGGTGAATTTGGCCTTGAAGCGGAGCCACGCTTCATTTTCTCTCCGACGTCGGAGAACATTTCGGGAAAAGAAACGGTACATAGCGAAGATCAAGATGCTCAAGGACAGAGCGTACAGAATGACCGATGCAACCCGGAGAGCGGGAGCAATCTTCCCGAGAAGACTGAATACCGCTCCCAAAAACAGAAGGATCAGTTCAACAGAGAACAATGCATTGTACAGATTATCCGGTCCATATCGTCCGCTGAAAAAAAGCGCCATTTTTTCGGATATTTTATTTCGTTTCATAAACATATTCCTTTTGCGTAATGCGTCCGCCGTCGAAAAGTCATGAACGAGAAGATAGGTGTGGCGGATTTTTCTATATGATAACACGGCTTCGTGAAGGCTGTATGAACGTTTCCGCAAAACTGTGGGATGAAGCACCTAATAGGTTGAATTATGATCCTTCCAATGCAATCCGAAGCTTTCTGAGAATCTTTTTTTCCAATCTGGAGATATAGGATTGAGAGATGCCCAATAGCTCTGCTACCTCGCTTTGTGTTTGCTCCCTCCGTCCGTTCAAACCAAATCGTAACTCAATGATAAACCGTTCCCGTTCCGTCAGACCGGCAACCGCGCGGCGGAGAGCTTGCTTTTCCTCCGCATCCTCGATCTCCCGTATGACAGGCTCCTCGTCGCAGCTCAGCACATCGGACAGCAGCAGTTCATTGCCGTCCCAGTCGGTATTCAACGGCTCTTCCAGGGACACCTCCTGCTTGCCGCTGATCTTACGCAGATACATCAGAATTTCGTTTTCAATACATCGGGAGGCGTAGGTGGCCAACTTGATATTCTTGTCTGATCGAAAGGTTCCAACCGCTTTGATGAGCCCCAAAGTTCCTATGGAAATCAGATCCTCGATCCCCACCCCCGAGTTTTCATAACGCCGGGCAATGAAGGCAACCAACCGAAGATTCCGTTCAATAAGGCAGAGCCGAGCCGCCTCTGCCTGAGCTTCGTTTCCGTTCTCCATGAGAAGAATGATATCACTCTCTTCCTCTTTGGATAAAGGTTGCGGGAGGACCTCAGGACCATTTATGTAGTACAATCCCCTCCGCGGGAAAAAACGGATCAACCACTTACGTACAAGCCTATTTTGACGCATTATACGGAGCAAATCGAGTGCAGGCATTCAAAAGACCTCCTTTTATTCCAAAAGATTTATGTCAAAAGATCAATAGGGATCAGCGCTTGTGTCCCATGCAAATGACGGACACAGGCCACGACCGCGTCTACCTCTTTGCTATAGCTTTTTCCCTGTTTTTGCCAACGCAGGCATACACGATCCGGTAAAAAACCGATCAAAAGAGCTTCACCATCGGCGGTGGATGTGGGAATCAGACGCAATCCTCGCAAGTGATCGAGGGAGTCCGTTTGGTCTGTGATGCCGTTTTGCATAATTTCTTTCCATTCATTCGGTAAAAGGGGCGCCAGCCATTTGGCCTCAGTACAAAGCACAGGACGCCCGCTTATGGGCTCTCGAAGAAGATTTCCCGTATCCACCATGCCCTCCACCGTGACGGATACGTCGCTTAACCATAGCTCAACCGCACATATTTGAAGCATGGAGGAATGCTTGAACCGTTTGCCCCCCCACAATGACAAGGCGGTAGCCAACAGAGCCAGCAGCGTGAACAGCCAAACCCCCATGCCTTCCTCGCCGTCGGGAAGCCATTGATCCAGGCCTAAACGGTTTAAGCCTTGATACAGGGCGGTCATGATGCCTCCCAAAGCCATGGAAAGAAAAAAATATAAACCTGTTGCCCCCAGGACTCCACCCGGTCCCCTGCCCCCAAAGACAAGCCAACACATACCAAGGCAGACGGCCCCGTCTGCTGCCAATGCCAAGGCCTGTCCTACGTCCAAAAATAGAGCCACTACCGCGTAGATCCCCCCCAGTACCGAGGCGAGCCAGAAACGACCTCGCGGCAGTCTTTGGTTAAGAATGCGCCCCGTCAGTCCCAGACAGAGAGCATCCATCCCCATGTTTATGAGGAAGAGCAGATCTCCATAGATCTCGACCGTCATATGTACCTCCTGTGATTCATATCAACATTATACATGAAATCGCCTGCGGTGTTTGTCGCTCCGAGCATTCCGACGGTCAATTTTCTTCGACAGATTCCTGCCTTTACTCCGGGAAAATTCATAAATTCCACTTGACTGCCGAGGAAAAGTCGTGTATAATGTTTGCGTGAAAAGAAAGACGGGGGACGAGAAACGCTATAGTATACGTCTTCCGGTACAGAGGTATGTCCATGAAACCGAAATTTTTCTGCCTGATGATCGCGTTTCTTTCTGCGATGACTATTTTGCTATCTTCATGTGGGGGAGAGCCGTCCTATGAGGATCGGGAGACCTTCGCTCCCGAGGTACTGACTCCTGTAGAGGGGGTTGAGCTGATTTTGCAGGACGGTTTGCGAATCGATGAGTATCCCTTGAACGAGCCCATCGGGGAATGGCTGGCCGGGTGTAGCAGACCTGATCGAAACGATCACTTTCAGGCCTATACCCTTCGACGGGAAATCTCCTCCGAGGGGAATACAAGCTTTACCTATATCATATACTATCCCCACGGAGGCGCTGCTCTGACGGTCAAGTCTGCTCTGTCCCAAACAGATAACGGCTACATCATTGATCTGACTTATGAAGAGGGGGATGGTACACAGGATTATTCGCTTTGCTATCTGTCTGTTACCCTGCCCACGGACAAGGCGCCCCGACTTCGCCTAACTCATGATGAAGAAACGTTGGGGGTTCTGTCTACTGTTACCGTTGACCCCATTACGACTCCGGCGGGAGGGAACTGAGTCGAATTTCATATGTTTTTCACCGAAAATTCACGATTTTACCGAGAAAAATTTGAAAACATCTTGACAAATCAACTTCCGTGGAGTATAATGGTGATGTTGTTATGAAAGAAAAGGCTTGGAAATACGGCACCGTATGACCGGCCGGCGGGTCGAAATACCCGACATCAACCGCAATGCGGAGAAACGGAGATTACACATATGCTTGAAACCATGAAGAAGCTGCTCGAAGAAGAATTGAAGATTGATCCCGCGACCGTCACCGAGGACGCTGAGCTGTCTGCCGATTTGGGTATCAATTCCATTGAATTGGCCAATCTCATCATGATCTGCGAGGAGAAGTTCGATATCACCATCGACGACGATGATATTCACAAGCTTGTGACTGTCGGCGACGTGGTGGAGTACCTTGAGAGCCTGCAGTAATCCATTCAAACGGCGTTGCCCTTTCACGGGTTAACGCCGTTTTTATTTGTGCAATGTTTTTTTCAAATTTGGGTTTGTCGGTGCGTTGGGTTGCGGTA
>JAFQOC010000361.1 GCA_017420845.1 Clostridia bacterium | reverse complement strand
GTATCCATCGGCGGTCAGGAATGGACGTTCTCAGGCCGCGACAATGCAGTACAGAACCAGGATCAGGACGAAGAAAACGATGCACATAGCAACGGTTGCGACGCCCAGATGCTTATCCCACTTGTTGGCCTTTCCCTTGGCGAAGAAGGTGTCAGCGCCACCTGCGATAGCCCCGGAGAGACGCTTATCCTTACCGGGCTGCATCAGAACAGCCACGATCAGGCCGAGAGAAATGAGGCCCAGAATCAGGCCGAGAATGAATTCGATAGTAGGCATTTTGATCTATCCTCCAAGAAAACTTGTTTGTATGCATAGGCATACGAATACGCTTACCAAACTATTATAGCATACTCGGAGCGAAATTGCAATAGGTATTTGAAAAAACCTGTAAATTATTTTTGAATAATCAGTCGGGTTGCGCCGAAAGAACAATGTCCACGGGGACGTATGTGCCGTTACGGTAAACCGTCAGGGTTACCGTATCCCCCGCGTAATACTCGTTGATGATAGCGGACAGCTGCTGAATGGAAGTCAGTTCTTCGCCCTGGGCGGCGGTAATGATATCGCCGGGGGTCATTTTCGTGGCCGCGTCCATGCCGTCGGCAAATCCCATGACGTAGATACCCGACACGTCGGAATGAATGAGCTCACTCTTGTCGTACTGATCCAGTTCGTTTTCGGGAATGGCCTTGACACCGGTTTCGTTGGGGAGATAGTAGACGTCGGCGGTGATGTACACACCGGTGATGCCCAGCATGGGGCGCTTGTGGGACAGGGAAGAATTGATGTCGTTGGCATGGCCCTTCTCCATGATGGCCTCCAGTATCTCCACGGCACCGTCGGAGGGAATGGCAAAGCCCATGCCCTCATAGCCGTCGGCCAGCTTCATGGAGACAACCCCCACCACCTCGCCATCGGTATTGATGAGGGGACCGCCGGAATTTCCGGGGTTGACGTTGGCGTCGGTCTGGAGAAGGCGGAGCTTCTTTTGGAGATTTCCGTCGTCGTCGTAGATTTTGACCTCGCGGTTCACGTAGGAAATGATACCGCGGGTAGTGGTCCAACCGAATTCCGCACCGGCGGGGGAGCCGATGGCGTAGACGGTCTGGCCTTGGTAGCATTCATCGGAGTGGGCGAAGGTGGCCGCGGGAAGATTCGTCAGATTCACCTTGATGACTGCCAGATCGTCCATGGGGGAGGAGCCGATGATTTCGGCTGACGCGGTGGAGCCGTCGTAGAAGGTGACCTTGACGGAGGTACCGTTCTCAATGACATGATGGTTTGTGGCAATATAGCCGTCAGAGGTCATGATGATGCCGGTGCCTGTACCGCCGCCGCTCTCTGTGCGGACTTCAATGATGACCACAGACCGCTTGGCCTGCTCTACACCGGCCACGGCCTCCTGCTGATCCGCGGGATCGTTGATGCCGGGGCGGAGAATACTGCCGCCCGAGCCGCCCCCGCCGCTTCCCATGGCCAGAACACCGATGAGCAGACCCAAAGAAATCAGGAAGATGCCTGACAGGACAATGGAAAAGGTCAGGATGCCGCGGCGGTTTCTTTTGGCGGTTATAGCCTTCTCGTGGGCGGCCTGATCGGCATACGTCCATCGGTAGGAGGGGGGGATAGCTTCAGAGGTGGCGGGATGGGTCTCCTTGGGGGAAGCCGTCTCCGACGGAACCGGATCGGTAGAGGAAACGGGAGCTCCATCGGTAGGTTTTTCTTCGGGATGGATGGTGTGGAAGTCGCTCATGGATTGCCTCCTTGTGTATGACCGAGACGTCCCTTCGGGGCCGGGGGCTCGGTGCGGGCCAGGGTAAAGGTGAATTCGCAGTTATGGCCGTAATCGCTGGATACCGAAATGGTTTCTCCGTGGGCCTCGATGATGGTTTTGGAGATGAACATCCCCAGACCTACGCCGCTTTTGTCCAGACCGCGGCTCTTGTCGCTCTTATAGAAGCGCTCGAACACGAAGGGAATATCCTCCGGGGGAATGCCCTGTCCCTCGTTGTAGACCTTGATCACCGCCTTGCGGTGACGGGATGATTCTCCCGAGGACCAGGTAAAGTCCATGCGGAGCTTGCCCCCCTCATAGGAGAATTTGATGGCGTTGTCACAAATGTTGTAGAGGATCTGGTAAATGGCGTCCTTGTCCGCCAGAACGAACATACGGTCCTCCGTACAGGAAAACTCCACGTCCAAGCCCTTGCCCTCGATCCGCTGTTCAAAGGAAATGAGAATCTGACGGCCCATCTCACAAACGTCGAAGGGCTTCATGTCGAATTTTCGGTCGCCTGCCTGGAGACGGGACACGTCCAGCAGGGCTGTGACCAATCGGGAAAGACGGCGGACCTCGGTGGAGACGACGCGAAGATAGTGACTATGCTGGTCGGGAGGGATGACTCCGTCCAGAATGCCGTCGATGAAGCCGGAGATGGTGGTCATGGGGGTACGAAGATCGTGGGACACGTTGGCCACAAAGGAGTTTCGCATCCGTTCCAGATTATCCAGTGCCTGGGACATCTGGTTGAAGGCAATGGCCAGCTCGGCTACCTCGTCCTTCCCGTGGACGGGAACGCGAACGTCGAATCGGCCCACGGCCATACGCTTGGCTGCCTTGCTCATTTCCCGCAACGGGCCAATGACCCGTTCGGTGATGAAGTAGATGGCAATGAGCGCGGCCAGCATGATCCACAGGGCGGCCACCACCATGGAACGGAGGGTGGCGTTCATCATATTACCCTGAGTCTCGGCGGTAGAGGTTACAACCACGTAGCCCGGGCAATGCTCCCCGTTGAAAACAGGGTGAACGAACAGAAAGCTTTGTTCGCTACCGAGCAGCGCGTGCTCAGTCAGAAACGTACCGGGACTGTCGGGCAGAGTCTCCTCCTCACTTCGGGATACGCCCGGATGGGTCGATGGGAAAGGGAGGCGAGACAGATCCTCCTGCGTGAGAATCTGAGATCCGATGGGAGGAGCGGTATGGGAAAATTTTCCCGTGGAGAAAAGAAAGCCACCGCCATCGTCGGTGACATATACGGTCATATCTTCAAAATTGGTCAGAATGGCATCCAGTACCCGAGCGGTTCCCATAGTGGCAGAACCGTTGGTTTGCTCTCGGATAAAGTCTCCAAAATCCGCCTGTCCGCTTTCGGCATACATTTCAGCGAGGTTGGTGGCACAGGAGGCTGCTACCCCACGGATATTTTTTTGCTCGTTGCGGATGGTGTGGTTATTGACGACACTGTTTACAAGAAAGAGCAGGAGCAGAAAGCTGACCAACAGAAGCGCCGCAAAGGTGATGACGTACTTTGCAAATACACTTTTGAACATATAAAATACTCCCCCTCGGAGGGAGAGCCCTCCGAGGGAATTTTTTCGTATATAGAGATCAGCCTAACAGCTCGAACTTATAGCCGACACCCCAGACGGTCTTGAGGGTCCACTTGTCGGAAACACCCTCCAGCTTCTCGCGCAGACGCTTGACGTGGACGTCGACGGTGCGGGAGTCGCCCAGATAGTCAAAGCCCCAGACCTTGTCCAAAAGGGCGTCGCGGGTGAATACGCGGTTGTAGTTGGAGGCCAGGAAGTAGAGCAGCTCCAGCTCCTTGGGGGGGATGTCGATGGACTTGCCCCGCAGCTTGAGCTCATACTTCAGCTTACTGATCTCAATGTTATCAAAGCGAATGACCTCGTCGTCGTTCTGGCTGGTATGGGCCTGATAGCGGCGAAGCACAGCCTTCACACGGGCGGAAAGCTCCTTGAGGTCAAAGGGCTTGACCACGAAGTCGTCAGCGCCCAGCTCAAGACCCAGAACCTTGTCGAAAACCTCACCCTTAGCTGTGACCATAATGATGGGCTTGGAGGAGATCTCACGAATCTCGCGGCAGACCTGCCAGCCGTCCTTCTTGGGGAGCATGATGTCCAGGAGCACCAGGTCGGGCTCATACATTTTGAAATAGCTGATACCCTCGGCGCCGTCGGTAACGGTCTTAACCTCATAGCCCTCGCTTTCAAAATACATTTTCAATAAGTCGTTGATATTGGGATCGTCGTCTACTACGAGAATCTTTGTGTCCATCATAGTTGTTTGCATCCTCCTGAATTTTTCAAACGTCTCCGTTCATGGCAATGGTAAATAAAAATACGATTGTATCATATCATGGGAATAGGGAAACTGTGTGAATATTGGATGAATGTTTGGAGAATATTCCCATCCGTTCTACCCAAATATCCATACTCTATTATAGCATAAAACCCGCTAATTGTAAAGAGTTTTTTGCAAAATAATTTCTAAATCTTCTGTTTTTTGAATATTCCGTAAACAAATATGGCGCAAACTTGAACCAAAGAAAAAAATATGCTATATTTATAGCTATATGGTGAGAAAAAAGCCATGTCCGGAAATGGCTGTTCAAAAAATGTTTACAAAAAAGTGTATGGTTCTCCGCCATATCTGAAGGAAAAAGACGACTCAGAATGCGAGCCCCTTCCGAGGGGCACGGAAAGGAGGATGGTCATGCAAGACTCGACCATTATCGACCTGCTCTTTCAGCGAAGTGAGGAGGGCCTGGAGGCGTTGGACAAGCGTTACCGAGGCCTGTCTTTCAGCGTTATGAGCGGTGTGCTGGAGAACACGGCGGATCGTGAGGAATGCTACAACGATCTGCTCTTAGCGGTCTGGAACAGCATTCCGCCTCAGCGTCCCCGCTGCCTTGAGGCTTACGTTTGCTCTCTGTCTCGCCGCGTTGCCATTGATCGCTACCGTCACAACACCCGTGACAAGCGGAGCGCTCCCTACACGCTCATGCTCTCGGAGCTGGAGGACGGCGTCCCCGATACGCCCGGTGCTGAGGATGATGATGGGGCGATCACAGCCGCCATCAACGACTTTTTGAAGAAGCTGGATCCCACCACGCGGGTGCTGTTTATCCGCCGGTACATACGCTGTGAGTCGGTGGAGGAGCTGGCAGATCGGTTTGGTATGAGACCCAATGCGGTGTCATCCCGTCTCTACCGTGCTCGGGCAAAGCTGTGCAAGTACCTATACAAGGAGAATATTCGGATATGAAATACAGAGAAACCCAACGGGATCGTCTGTCCCGCCTGCTGGGCGAGACGGATCCTCTCATCATTCAAGAAGCCTTGGATACCGACAGCCCCGAGGTCTTGGCCGCGCTCAAGGTTCGGAATCGACGGGCAAAATTCAACCTGTCCCCCTCCATGCGTCGCATTCTCGTCGCCTCGGCGGCAGTGCTGGTGGCGTTGGCGTTGGTGCTCCCCGTTACTCTGCGGTTGACAGGACAGCTTGGATTGGACGGAGGGACGGACATTCCGGGGCCGACGGTGCCTGTTGATCCCGAAAGCGTTACCCCTCCTTGGATCAGCGGTGAGCTGAAGCTGACCTCGCTGACATACGGCAGCGGTACGTCCTCCCGGCACCTTTCCACTCCCTCCTTCTCCCTGTTATCTGCTGTCACCGAAACCGAGGGGAACACCGGGACTGATTACGGTGAGAGCGGCACCGAGGAAACGGCGCAGAATACCGAGGAAGAAACCCCGGGCGATCAGATCTACGGCGTGGGAGAGAACTACACGGTGTCCATCCTGCCCAATATGAAGATCACCGATTACCTGGAGGGTGGACTCATCAAGCTTCGTCCCGACAATGGAGAGCATACCGCGTGCTCCGACGTGTACTACGACATTGCCAAGAACGAGTATGTCTGCCTGTCCTGCAAGGTGGGAGACATGCTGATGGGTACAGACCTCTATACCAAGGCCGCGCTGGCGTGCCTGATCGATGAGTGCCTTTTGTACTATTCACCCTTGATGGGAGCGGGTATGATGGAGCATTATGAGGAGCAGTACCGCGCCGTCCTGCTCCGCTCAGACGTGATGGAAAAGCTGGCGGAGAAGAAGAAGATCACCCAATCCGCTTTGCCCGAGCTGGATTATTACAATGACGGACACAAGGATTTTATGAAAAAGCAAGTGGGCAAATTTGAGTATCCCGTGGTGGACGTGGTGGAGTACGGCGCGGATCTGACCCGCTGTATCGTCACCATCGTATCCCCCCGCACGGGAATGGGATACGGCAATTATCTCTGCGATCTGAACGAGGGTACGCTGATCCCGATGGATACGGGGATGGAAGCAGACAAGGTGCCAAATTTGTCTTTAGCTACCTCGGTCATCATCACCGAAGACTACGCCTCTGCTATCATTACGGCTCCCTACTACGTGTCCTACCTGCTTCCCGACTCGGAAACGGGACTGTTTATTCCCCAATATATGAGATCCAATATTTTCCTGTACGACTTTGCGCGCATGACCTGTACGTCATTAGCCGAGGGTGACGCGGGGTATATGCCCGCATCCGAGGGGATGGAGAGCATGGGGGTCGTCACCTATGTGGGGATTGACGGCACCTGTTACGCCTACTATCAGGGGGTTCATTACCCTCTGCCGGGTATGCCCCTACGCATATGCTGTGATCGGGAGGGAATTCGCTATGCCGCCGTTGCGAGCGGTGACGGCTACGTCTTCTACCGACTCTCGGAGGGGGGCGGAAAGGCTTTGACCATTCCTGCGACCCTGGAGGGGAAGCTGGATATCGCC
>JAFQOC010000360.1 GCA_017420845.1 Clostridia bacterium | reverse complement strand
GTCAACGGGCGAATTCAACCACAGGTTTGCTCATTCGTTCATCGAGCCTAAAAAACGTGAAAGGGCTTGCATTTTCGGCGGCTTCGTGGTATAATGGTCTCAACAAACCATGGGGGAGGTCTATCATGAAAACCGTAAAGATCCTGTTTGTCGGCAACAGCCACACCTACAACTGCGATATTCCCTACCGTGTCAAGCTTTTGGCGGCGGCCGAGGGGATCGACTGTCAGGTCGCCATGAACGCCCACGGCGGCTGGACTCTGTACCAGCACTCCCGCGAGCCCGACGTTCCCTTCAACCTCCGCTACGGCGGGTACGACTTCGCCGTCTTTCAGGAGCATGCCCATCCCTTCGACTACGGCGGGCACATGATGGAGGCGCTCCCCAAGCTCATGGCCTGGGCCAAGGAGGGCGGCGCGTACCCCATCCTGTACACCACCTGGAGCCAGAAGCATGAGCGGCATCTGCAACAGGAGATCAACGCCGCCTATAACGCGGCCTCGGAAGCGCTGGGGATCCCGCTGTCCCGTGTGGGAGAGGCATGGTGGGCCGAGATGGACGCGCACCCAGAGGTGGATCTCTTCTGTCCCGACGGCGGACACGCTTCCCCTGCGGGGGCGGAGGTGATCGCCAAGACCTTGTGGGAGAGCTTGAAGAGGGCTATGAAGGAGATGGAATAATACCCATCCGAAAAATGAATAGGCGACGCATAGGCCACCCCGATTGGAGTGGCCTTGTTCTGTGTTATCCGGTAATATGATCGTACTGCTTGTACGGGCGTGTGTATTCAGAACAGGCCGATTCAACCACCTCAACTGTGAGTTGTTTTTATTCAAAAATCAAGTTGTTGACGGAAAACCGATTTTATGGTATTCTAAATCCAGTGAAGCGCGTCACGGAAAACATGAGTTTCAGGAGGTCTATATGACACAGATCAATATTGGAAACAAAATCCGCGAGTTGCGGAAAAAGAAGGGCGTCACTCAGGAGGCGTTGGCATCGGTGCTGTTGGTGTCCCCGCAGGCAATAAGCAAGTGGGAGATGGGGCTGACCTATCCCGATATGGAAATGATTCCCGTCCTTGCAGGTTATTTTGAGGTTTCGCTGGATATACTGTTCGACTACGACGTAAAGGAAATGAAGGCAAAAATCCAAAAGATCATTGACGGTGCCGGGGAATATTTCTTTGATGATACGCAAAAATTCGTTGAGATCATTCAATCGGCGTTGCAGGAATATCCCGGCAATGAGGAATTGCTGGCCGCGCTTCTGAATGCATACGAATATACCCTGCGCGATCAAAACGATCTGACACATTTGGATGAAATGATTGAGCTCTCCCAAAAAATCATTACCGAAAGCAACGACTTTATCCGCGTGTGTAACGCCAAGGACATCCAAGCGGCGGCATACCTGAAAAAGGACGAATATGCCAAGGCAAAGGAGGTTTTGGAGTCCCTTCCCTTGGACTACAACATCCGCTATGAGGCTATGGCCTTCCGTCTGTCGGGACGGGATAAGCAGGAGGGCGCGATCTGGTCAAGATGCCACCATCTGCAAGGCTTGTATCAGGCCTGCATGGAGGAGGGCAATTCCTGGTTCTTTATGGACAAGCACCCCGAGGTGACCTTCCGCGACTACACACCCGCCGACTACATCCCCGAGGCGCTGAAATGCTACCGCAAGGGTCTGCGCGTGCTGACCACGTTCCTATTGGCCGACTATTATGACGATCCCGCCGATCAGTACCTGTGGGACGGTATGCAGACCTTTCATTGGAGCTTTCACCAGTGCATCGCCGCTTGCCATAAGAGGCTCGGCAATACAGAGGACTGTGAGCAGGAAATTGCCGAGGCATATCGGCTCATATCCGTCGTGTGGAAGGATTTTGAGGAAAACAGAGAGCAGTACATGGAATATTTCAACCGGTACTTGCGGGAATACGGCCTTGGTGAATACGTCCGATAATCCGCACGAGAACTGTTTGGTTGGCTTCAAATTGAGGTTTATCGGGGAGTTACCCCGTTCCCCCGTTAAAAGCGGGTGAAGGGCGAAGCCCTTCAATAAAAAAGCGGTGGCCGGCAGTGCCGAGGGCGGCCTTGAGCGCCTCGGCGCGCACCGGTAGGTGCAAGAAAATTGCTGTGAGCCAAGGGATTTTTGGCAAATTCCTTGGCCAGTATGTTCCTCGATATATCCAATTTTCTTGCGGCTTCCGCCGCGCGTCAGAGGGCGTTCCCCCCTCCGACACCGCCCCCCTTTGCGCTTTGTGATGGGGGCTTCGCCCCCATC
>JAFQOC010000359.1 GCA_017420845.1 Clostridia bacterium | reverse complement strand
GCACTCGAAGGAGCCCTTGTAGTCCAGATCCAGATAATGGAACACGCCCTGAATGGCCTTAAAGGATACCACGGCCTCGTCGTCGATCAGCTCGACGCATACGAAGCGCTGACCCGATTCGTTGGTCTCGTTGGCGGAGTAGAAGCCCACGTTCATGACGCGGTCACGGATGGCGTGGTCGTTGGTGGTGTTCTTGACCTTGATGGGGGTGATGGCCTCCATGACCGACTCACCGGTACGGACGATGATGTTGCAGCGGGCGTCGTCACCGCAGCCCTTGGAGCCTGCGCTCCAGATCATGAGGCGGATGGAGCCGGGGAACTCACAGCCGTAGTCCAGCACCAGCTTGGCCTTGGGCTCGCCGGGCTTGTTGATCAGGGTGCAGCAAGCGCCGGGGACCAGGGTGATCTGGTTGCTTCTCTCCTGCAGGAGGGACTCGGGGTTATTCACGTTACCCTCGGTCAGCACCACCCGCTTGGGGGCGAGGTAGCGGCGGGTGCGGGGATCGGTGATGGACCCGTTCAGAGCGGGGATCTTTTCGTTGATCTTCATGGTAGGTTCTCCTATCTGAATCAAAATTTTTCGGTTTCGGAGCGGGATAGCCCGCATACAGGTTTATTATATCATGTTGCATGGAATTTTGCAAGATGGTTTTGGGATTTTCTGATGGTTTTCAGCAAAGACTTCCCGTGAAAAAAGAATTTCCCCGCGGCGAATATTGACTTTTGTGATACAATATGCTATCATAAAGAAAAACCTACCTACGGAGGCCAGCCATGAATCCCACCCGTATCCGCGATCTGGGCGTTACCGTCGGCAATATGCCCACGGGCAAGCTCAATAAGATCACCGACATCCCCGGTGTTCGCGTCGGTCACGCCACCATCGACACCGACCGCCAGAAGACGGGTGTCACCGTTATCCTTCCCGCTGAGGGGAATCTTTTTACCCACCCCCTCACCGCCGCCTGTCACGTCATTAACGGATTTGGCAAGACAGCGGGACTTATGCAGGTGCAGGAGTTGGGCTATCTGGAGACTCCCATCGCCTTGACGGGCACGTTGAACGTGGGTAAGATCCACGACGCTTTGGTGAGCTACACCATTGAGCAGTGCGCCGCCGAGGGGAGATCCTGCCGATCGGTCAATCCCGTGGTGGGGGAGACCAACGACGGCACCCTGTCCGCCAACAACGACCGCCCCGCTGACAAGACCCATCTGGATGCCGCCGTCGCCGCCGCCTGCCGGGATTTCGCCGAGGGAGACGTGGGGGCAGGGAAGGGTACCGTCTGCTTCGGGCTGAAGGGGGGCATCGGCTCAGCTTCCCGTATCATGGAGATCGGGGAGCGTACCTTTACCCTGGGGGTGCTGGTGCAGACCAACTTCGGGTGCGTGGAAAATCTGCGCGTGGACGGCCTTCCCGTGGGACGGGCGGTGGTGGATTGCATTCGCGAGGAGGCGGAAGCCAAGGCCGTGACGGGGCAGGACGACATCGGCTCCATCATGATGGTGGTAGGCACTGATCTCCCCGTCTCCGAGCTCCAGCTCAGCCGTATTCTCCGCAGAGCCACCGTGGGTCTCTCCCGCACCGGCTCCTTCGTGGGTCACGGCAGCGGGGATGTGGTCATCGGATTTACCACCGCCAACCGCCGCGGGGGAGACGAGGCCATCCAAACCGTGGAGATGGTCAGCAACGGACGACTGGAGACCGCCTTCAATGCGGTGGCCGAGTGCGTGGAGGAGGCAATCTACAACTCCATGATCGCCGCCGATACCGTGACCGGCTTTAACGGAAAGGACACCGTCACCGTCCGCGCCTTGAACGAGTTTCTGCCGAGTGCCTTATCCCGCGCCAAAGCCATGGCGGCGGGGACTCTGTGAGCCGCAGCCCTCACCAAAAAACAGGATACTTGAAAAACGCGACCGTACTGCTACTGACGGTCGCGTTTCTGTTTGGGACGATGGGGCAGGGCCGGGGATTGTCTGCCTCTGCAGCGGAGGAGAATGCCCGGGCGGCCATCGTGGAGGGGCTTGTGGCCTGTGCCGAGGTCGTGGATCTATCGGGATACGGGCTTTCCGTAGAAGCGTTCGGGACACTCTACCGAGAGGTCCTTCTGGACTCTCCCGAGCTGTTCCACGTGGCGCCGCGGCTGTCTTATGTGACCGAGGCCGCAGGAGAGGGGGAGCGGCGGGTCAAGGAGATCTATCCCCAATACACCTTGTCAGGAGAGGAATTGACTGCCGCGCGGGCGTTTTACCGGGATACGATGGCGGGGCTGATCTTTGAGATGGAGGCGGTCTTTTCCGGCGGCGCGTACACCGAAGCCGAGGCTGTTCTATGGCTCCATGACGTGCTGGCCCATCGGTATGTCTACGATACGAGACCCGACGCGGCGGCTGCCGCCGATGCCTACCGTTTTTTTCGGGAGGGCAGGGGACTGTGCCAGGCCTATGCCCTGGCCTTCCTGGCGCTTTGTCGGGGGGTCGGTCTGGAGGCCGACCTGGTGGTATCCGAGGCTATGGATCATGCGTGGAACCATGTCCGCGTGGAGGGCGTATGGTACCACGTGGATGTAACCCGTGACGACCCCGTTCCGGCCGAGGGAGGCAGGGAAGCGGTCCACCACACCCGATTTCTGCGCTCTGACCAAGGCATGGATGCTCTGGGCTACCGTGACTACGCCTGTGGGGCGGGACATACCTGTACCGATACCCGCTTTGAGATGTCTGACGGTGGGAGACTGGACGTTTTTTGGACTCCCCTGACCCGTATTTCGACGGGATGGGTAGGCGTGGATGATGGAGGAAGCCTTGTGGGGGTAAAATTTACGGAAAACGGTGTTTTTGTGGGGCAAGTGGGGGACGTGAACCTAGACGGGAGTACAGATCCCGCGGATGTATTGGCGCTGTATGATCCGACTATGCCCGAGGCGTGGCGGGAGTGGATGCGAGAGAGGCTGGTTCGCTCCCCTATCCCCGTATTGTTCTCCGAGCCCTGCCCAATATCCATACATAAAGAAAGACCCCGCCGTGAAACCACAGCGGGGAACGGTCAATTCAGTCTTTCCAAAAGTGCTTGGAATGCGGCGGTCTGTCGGATACCGTCAAAGCAGGGATCGCATATATCCCGCTTCAGATCCTCCATACAGCCGTCCAGCGGATGCCGCAAGGCGGTGGCTTGACAGGCAAAAATACTCGTGTAGGGAATGCTCTTTTCGGCGGGCATGCCGTCAAAGGCTTTCACGTGATCGCAGGCCTTTTCCAGCCACGTCAAAGCATCCTCATCATGTCCGAGGGAAGCGTGATGCTTGGCCAGCTGTACGCAGTAATACCCCACGCGGACATGGTAGAATAGAAGATTGCCGTCGTAAATCAGCGTCTCCCACAATTTGACGGCGGTCTCCAGAGCGAAAATGCTTTCCTCATGGGTACGGGGCTCGGAGGCGTGAACGATATTGCCGCAGAGGAAGTCCATGTAGGTCAGATTGTTGTGGTGCTTATGGCTCGTGTTGTGTTGGATTCCCTCCTCGGTAAACCGCGCGGACTCCAACAGCTTTTCTTGGCAGGTGTAGATGCTCCCCGCCATCCTCGCGTAGTGAACCGCCTTTTCCTCGTCGGCCACATCCGCCCACCGCCATGAGTAGGTATATACCAGTAGCTGGATGGCGCTGTCGCGGATTTCCTGGTCGGTACAGTCCCGCAGAATGCGCTCGCAGACCGAGATCAGCTCACGGGCGTTCTGCTGATATTCGGTTTCCTCGAATGTTCTGTCCAGCGTTGCAAAAAGAGCGTAAGCCAGATATTTGAGGCATCGGAAATCCTTGGGGTACTTCTGAACCGCCTCTCGCCACATGGTGATCCGCTCATGGATGGTGTCCTTGTTCGGGACGTGCGCCAGATCGTAATCCCGACGGGACAGCGCCTCGACCTCGGACTCCTGCGCTGAAGCAGTGCGGTCGAACAGCTCGTCGGTGG
>JAFQOC010000358.1 GCA_017420845.1 Clostridia bacterium | reverse complement strand
TGGCAGGGTGGGATTCCTGATCCACGTCGGCCATTTTATGGAGGTGGGGCACAAGGCGATCCACCAGATTGAGACAGAGAGCACCCACGAAGATGCCCGCCACGGTCATGCCCAGGGCGATAAGCTTGGCGGAAACCGGCGACATGGCGGCATTATCTCCGGTGGCAGACGCAAACATTTCAAAGCCGTACTCCACCGAGGGGATGACCAGACCCAGCACGGCGGCGGCCAGCATGACACCTGCGGCGAAGGCCAGGACGATATCCGAGAAGCGGTGGGAGGCTTTTTTGAAAATGAAGCCGATCAAAGCACCGATGACGGTGGCACCGCCCACACCGAGGGCGGTCAAGAGAACCATACGCATGGGTATTCTCCTTTTGGGTAAAGATTTCTTATCAGAACACAGCGTCCTCCACCTCGCCCATGAGTCTTTCCAGGTTTTCCTCGGAATACTCGATCTCACAGGAGAACATACGGGCGATCTCGCAGAGGGAGTCAAGATCCTTCCCTCCCGCGGCGCGGTGGATGGCGTGGATGATAACGGTACAGATGACCGCGAAGGCGGTGCGGGTGCGCTTCGCGTCGGGCCAGTACTCGGCATCCGTAGTCATGTAGCGGTAGATGAAGTAGCAGATGAGATTCTCATAGGCGACCGATGTCTCACCGTCCAGCTCGGAGAGGGGGTCCTCGGTCAACTTCCCCAGAGCGTTGAGGTACGTATCCCATGCGGGATCCAGGCGCTCCATATCCCGCAGGAGGGCGGCGATAGATGCAAAGTCCCTGAAGGTATCCGTCACGCTCTCTGACAAGTTTATGTCGCAGATCGCCAGAACGTGACGAATGCGGTCGGACAGGGGGCGGGAGCGGTCGCAGAGCAGGGGGAGGAGGACTTCACGGTGGGAAATCAAGGCGGCGGTGAGGTCGTCAATCTCCTCTCTTTCCTCCCGGGCGTGGCGCTCACGGGCGGCCTTTTCGGGTGGCAGCTCCACCACCGAAAAGGGTTCGGTCCGGGAAATAATCAGCTTGGCGGCGGCCTCACAGCACAGACCCAGACCCAGCTCCACACGGTCGGAAAGGACGTTGCGAAAGCGGGGGTGGTCGTCGCAAATGTGGCAGAGGGATCCCTCCCCCAGCTCGGTGATCAGATCACAAAGGCCGTTTTGATTGAGGAAGGGACACCGCTCGTCGGGGGTGAGTCGGAAGCAGGGCGGGGCGGCCTCGCGGTCAATGCTCTCGTGAAGTCTTTTTCCTATCTCGCCTGTGACGGTGTCGTAATAGCGGAGAGTATCGGCGTCCACGTCGATCTCCCAGCCCACACAGCAACAGTGACGGCAGGCGGCGGCGATACAGTGGAATTGGCGGTAGTAATTCGGTACGTATACTGGTTTCATAGCACATGTGATGGGAAGGGGTATCCCGCGAAGCGGCCCCTTGCGGCGAGTGAAAATGACGTATGGGGAATGATCAGTACTTTCGCCAGACCATCTTGTCCACCACCCCCGTGTAGGACTGGATGATCTTGACCACCTTGGTGGAGACCAGCTCCTCGGTGTAGTCGGGTACGGGGATGCCGTGATTACCGTCCTCAGTCATGGCAACCGCCATGTCCACGGCTTGCAAAAGCCCCTTCTCGTCAATGCCCGCCAGAACGAAGCAGGCCTTGTCCAGGGCCTCGGGGCGCTCGGTGGAGGTGCGAATGGAAACCGCGGGGAAGGGGTTTCCAATGGAGGTAAAGAAGCTGGACTCCTCGGGGAGGGTACCGCTGTCGGATACCACGCAGAAGGCGTTCATCTGGAGGTGGTTGTAGTCGTGAAAGCCCAGAGGCTCGTGACGGATGACGCGTCTATCCGGCTCAAACCCGCCGGCGGCCAGACGGTTGCGGCTGCGGGGGTGGCAGGAGTAAAGGATGGGGATGTCATACCTTTCGGCCATCCTGTTGATGGCGGCAAAAAGGCTGACGAAATTCTTTTCGGTGTCGATGTTCTCCTCCCTGTGGGCAGAGAGGAGAATGTATTTCTTTGGCTCAAGACCCAGACGGATCAGAATATCGCTCTTTCTGATGTTGTCGAGGTTGTTGCGGAGCACCTCGGCCATAGGAGAGCCGGTGACGAAGATGCGCTCCTTGGGAAGCCCGCACTCGTGGAGGTAGCGGCGGGCATGCTCGGAGTAGGCCAGATTCACGTCGGAGATGATGTCCACGATACGGCGGTTGGTCTCCTCGGGAAGGCACTCGTCCTTACAGCGGTTGCCCGCCTCCATGTGAAAGATGGGAATATGCAATCTCTTGGCGGCGATGGCCGACAGGCAGGAGTTGGTGTCCCCCAGAATCAGAAGGGCGTCGGGCTTGATCTGCTTCATGAGCTTGTAGGAGCAATTGATAATGTTGCCCACGGTGGCTCCCGGATCGTCACCCACGGCGTCCATGCAGACCTCGGGGGGGGCCAGCTTCAAGTCCTTGAAGAACACGCCGTTGAGATTATAGTCGTAGTTCTGACCCGTGTGAGCCAGCATGCAGTCGAAATACTTGCGGCACTTGGTGATGACGGCGGCCAAGCGGATGATCTCGGGGCGTGTGCCTACGATGATGAGCAGCTTGAGGCGGCCGTCATTTTTGAATTGAATATCGCTGTAATTCAGTTTCAAGTTCATGATCATACCATCTCAAAAAACGTATCGGGCTTGCCCGGATCAAAGCACTCACTCGCCCACATGACGGTTACCAGATCCTCGGTGTCCGACAGGTTGATGATGCTGTGGGCGTAGCCGGGGAGCATATGGACGGTCTCGAGCCTGTCGCCGCTCACCTCAAAGCTCAGCACCTCGTCGGTGCCGATCCTGCGGAGCCGTATGAGGCCGTGACCCGCCACTACCGTGAAAAGCTCCCATTTGGTATGATGCCAGTGTTGGCCCTTGGTGATGCCGGGCTTAGAGATGTTTACCGAAACCTGCCCCCACTTGTCGCTTCGCAGAAGCTCGGTGAAGGAGCCGCGGGCATCGCGGTTCATCTTCAAGGGGAAACAGATCTTCTCGCAAGGAAGGTAGGACAGGTAGGTGGAATACAGCTTCTTGGCAAAGGAGCCGTAGGGAATCTCAGGCATGGCGAGGGTTCTCGGCTGGTCACGGAAGGACTCCAGCAGGCGGACGATTTCCCCCAGCGTCACACGGTGGCTGACGGGTGCGGCGCAAAAGTCTCCGTCGGGAGTGAGCACCGTCTTGATACCGTCAAACTCACAGCGGTGGGGGGAGCCCTCCAGAGCGCAGAGCATTTCGTCCACGAGATCGTCGATGTACAGAAGCTCCAGTTCCTCAGCGGGGTCGCTGACCGTGATGGGCAGGTCATTGGCGATGTTGTTGCAGAAGGTAGCCACCGCGCTGTTGTAGTTGGGGCGGCACCACTTGCCGAAAAGGTTGGGGAAGCGGTAGATATAGACCGTAGCCCCCGTCTCGGCGGCGTAGCCGAAGAACAGCTCCTCCCCCGCCTTCTTACTGCGGCCGTAGTCGCTGTCGTAACGGCCGATGAGGGTGGCCTGGATGGAGGAGGACAGCACCACGGGGCAGGTGTTCTTATGCTTCTTCAGGGTCTCCAGCAGGGTGGAGGAGAAGCCAAAGTTCCCCGCCATGAACTCGGCGGGATCCTTGGGACGGTTGACCCCCGCCAGATGGAAGACAAAGTCGGCCTTTTGGCAGTACCCGTCCAAAAGGGCAGGATCCGTGTCCAGATCGTACAGATACAACTCCCCAATGGAGAGGGCGGGATGGGTGCGGTCCTTTCCCTCGGCGATATTTTTGAGAGCGGCGGCGAGGTTCTTCCCTACGAAGCCCCGGGCTCCTGTAATAAGAATGTTCATCTTACTTCCCCCCACTTGGCCAGCTCGTCCTGAATGTAGGCCAGGGAGGCGATCTTTGCCTTGGTCTCCTCCACGTTCAACAGCTTGGTGTTGTTGGAGTTGAATTCGGTGAGGGGGTTGCGGTCGGCGTCGCCCTGAATGAAATACTGATCGTAATTCAACCCGCGCCTATCGCAGGGGACACGGTAGAAATCCCCCATGTCAATGGCACGCGCGCACTCCTCATTGGTGAGCAGAGTCTCGTACATCTTCTCGCCGTGGCGGATGCCGATGACCCTGATGCTCTCCTTGTCGCCGCCAAACAGCTCGCAGACCGCCTCGGCCTGGGTCTGAATGGTGCAGGCGGGGGCCTTCCGGACCAGAATGTCACCGCTTCGGCCGTGCTCAAAGGCGAAGAGCACCAGATCCACCGCCTCTTCCAGAGACATGATAAAGCGGGTCATATTGCCGTCGGTAACGGTGATGGGGCTGCCGGCGCGGATCTGGTCGATCCACAGGGGAATGACGGAGCCGCGGGAGCACATGACGTTGCCGTAACGGGTGCACATGATCCTGGTCTTGTCGGGGGAGACGGTGCGGGCCTTAGCCACGATGACCTTTTCCATCATGGCCTTGGAGGTACCCATGGCGTTGACGGGATAGGCGGCCTTATCGGTAGACAGGCAGACGATGCTCCTCACCCCTGCCTCGATGGCGGCGGTGAGGAGGTTCTCGGTGCCAAGCACGTTGGTCTTGACCGCCTCGATGGGGAAAAATTCGCAGGAGGGCACCTGCTTGAGGGCGGCGGCGTGGAAAATGAAGTCCACCCCGTGCATGGCGTTGCGTACGGAAGCGATATCACGGACGTCGCCGATGTAATACTTGATCTTTTCAGCCACGTCAGGCATTTTGGCCTGAAACTCGTGGCGCATATCGTCCTGCTTCTTCTCGTCGCGGGAAAAAATACGGATCTCTCCGATATCGGTGCGGAGGAAGCGGTTGAGAACGGCGTTACCGAAGGAGCCGGTACCGCCGGAGATGAGCAGGGTCTGTCCCGTATACAGTGACATAGCTGATCTTCATCCCTCCCGGATCTCAGGAGGGTCGATCATCCTGCCGTCCATACCGAAGGTGTAGGTACCGGCAGGCAGGAGCCCGTTGGTCCAAGCGGAATCGACGTAGCGGGTCGTATTACGGATCCCCTCGCAGGAGCTGCTGATGTAGTAGAAGTTCCCCTCATCGTCCCGCACCAAACCCATATGCCGGGCAATACCGTTCACGGTATACACGATGAGCTCGTCATCCACGTACAAGCCGTCGGCCAATCTGCCCTGATGAACACCGCTTTGGTCGAACCTGTGATACTCCATCACGGTCACGCCGTCGTACACGACGGGAGCCTGCGTCACACCGGTCAGATACCCGCCGTCGGAATTAAAGTAGTAGGTCTTGCCGTCCATGGTAATCCAGGTCTGCCTTTGGGTCACGCCGGCCCACTTCAGCATCCTCACGCCGTCGCGCTCAAACCACGCGCCGAGCTTCAGTGTGTAGTCCTCGAACAGGTAGGTGTAGCCGCCGATCTCCACCTCGCCGTCCACAGCCGTCAGCTTGTCAGGCAGGAGGTAGTAGGTCTTCCCCATGTGAACCTGCCAGCCGGCCTTGAAGACGCCCCCCGACAGGAACTTGAGATCTTCGCCATCCCGAACGGGGCCGACGTAGGTCGTCACATCCGCGCGGGCGTCGCAATAGTCACAGATCAGGCAACCGATCTCGAAGCTCAGACGGAAGTCGTGCTCCCCCTCGTGGGGCAGGCAATCAATCCGGACGGTCTCGGACAGGATATCATCACCAACCATAACGTAGACGCCGTAGCTGCCTCCGACATCGAAATAGGAGGTCACCAGACGGCCGTCTCCGTCGGTTCTGCCAATGAGCACGTGCTCACCGTCCATGAGAGTGTAGATCCCCATATCAGCGGCATAGGTGCCGTCGTAGTGCCTGACACGCAGGGCGTGATCCGCGCCCACGTACGCTACGTCGGAGGTCTCAATGGAGTAAGGGTAGGACACGCCGACCTCGGGGATGGTCAGATCCACGCTTCCCACAAAGTTGTCGCCGTCCCCCATGCCGTCGGATCGGTTCATGACGGCCTCACAGGAGCGAATAGACCAGTCCAGGCCATCGGCGTCCACATTCACAGGCGTTCTGACACGGACGGTAGCCAGAAGGCCATCGGTCACAGCGGAGGCATCCGCCACCTTGGCTACGATCACCAAGGTGCCACGGTACCGCATGTACATGCCCGAAATACCGTCAGCCAGAATCACGTCCTCCACGAGGAAGGAGGAGTGAACGTTCAGAGTCAGGGTCAGGCTATCCAGATTCTCCGGATTCTGCCCCCTGACGGTCAGATCGGCGGTCTCCCCCCGAAGCAGGTCTTGGGGAGCCTCCAGATGAACGGCAGGATAGGACGCAGAGCCATCCACCGTGAACGGCACCGTCTCCACGGCGGTGCCGCACGCATGAGTTACGGTGATTTCCATCTCATGATCGCCGTTAATGATCTCGGCATGAACGAAGGCAAAATTCAGGACCTTGATCACCTCAACCTCCACGCCGTTGATTCGGACAGCCACCGAGACAGGCTTCTCGGAAAAGGTCAATCGGAGCTGAATCCTGTTGATCCCCATGGAATCTCCCCGGGTCAGGGTCGTGAAGCCGTCGTTGGAACCGTCGGACCGCCACTCAATCAGGCTCAGCTCCACGGGGGCTTCTCGGGGGGTGTCGGTTTCGGTTTCGAGGGAAGGATCCGATTTTGAGGTGTAATCCTTCCCGGGAAGGGGTCCGCCCTTCTGAGGGTCGGACAGG
>JAFQOC010000357.1 GCA_017420845.1 Clostridia bacterium | reverse complement strand
GCCGTATGTTATTCGATATAGCCAATTTTCTTGCGGCTTCCGCCGCGCGTCAGAGGGCCGCCGCAACACGAAAGTAGACAAAGATTCGAAGTTGCTTGTTGCGGCTTACAAATGCCACTAAAGCAGCATTTGTCCGTGGTGCGGCAGGTGGGAAAGCCCCTCCGACACCGCCCCCCTTCGCTTTTTTGTGCAGGGGCTTCGCCCCTGTACCCCGCTGCGTCGTCGCAACCCAACGCACCGATAAACAGCAATTTACCATCACGTTTTCTTAACAAAGTACCCCAAAAACTCCCTGTTCCCATCTCCCCCCTCAATGGGCGAGGGGATCACCGACACCGCCTCGAATCCGCAGGCGGCGGCAGACTGCAAAACCCGCTCCACAGCTGCCTTGCGGTCTTTCTCCTGCTTGACGATGCCCTGCTTGTTCAGCGCCGATCGGGTCAGTTCGAACTGGGGCTTGATGAGGGCCACCATCCAGCCGCCATCCCTCAGAATGGAGGCCAAGGCGGGATGGAGCAGAGTCTGGGAAATAAAGGATACGTCCATGACAACACCGTCCACTTGACCTGAAAAAGGCTCCATCACCCCGTCGGAATGGGCTTTTTGCCATTCCTGCTCCACGCGGATGAGATGGGCGGCGGTCAGCTCCCGCGCGTTTACGCCCTCAGCGGAGCGGACGCGGGGATCCGCCAGAAGTCTGGGGTGAAGCTGACCGTGTCCCGCGTCCACGGCGTAGACACGGGCGGCGCCCCTTTGCAAAAGGCAGTCGGTAAACCCTCCTGTGGAAGCACCGATGTCGGCCACCGTCATGCCCGTAGGGTCAAGGTCAAAGGCCGCCAAAGCCGCCTCCAGCTTCAGACCTCCCCGTCCCACTTAGCGGGTGTCGGCGGTATCAGCTACCGCAACGGCATGCTCTCCCTCGGAAATCTCGTCCGAGGACTTTTTCAGCGTACGGCCGTCCACCGTCACCGCCCCGTCGGCAATGAGCTTCTGGGCCAGGGTGCGGCTGGCGACGTAGCCCTGCTTGGTTAGATACAGATCCGCTCTCATGACAAAAAGGGACAATGCGCGGTGTACAGGGGCAAGAGGGACATAAGGAAGGGGATCACGAAGCCCAATGCCGAGCCCACGCAGACCTGCAGAGGGGTATGACCCACCAGCTCCTTGAGGGTGCGGTCAAACTCTGCGGGGGAGGAGGGGGACAGGAGATCCTTGGTAATGCGGTTGAGGATCTTGGACTGCTCACCCGTCTCGCGACGGACACCGGCGGCGTCCCCCATGACGATGATGGCAAACATGACGGCCACGGCGAAAAAGCCGGAATCAAAGCCGTAGCTGAAGCCGCAGGCAATGGCCAGAGCCGTCACCGAGGCGGAATGAGAGGAGGGCATGCCGCCGTTGCCAAAGAGCAGGGCGGTAATGCTGAACTTGCGAAGCTTGAAAATACCGGTGAAAACCTTGAGGATCTGGGCGACGATCCAGCCCGTCCCGGCACATACCAGGGGAAAATTATGAAGAAGACTTAACCAGAAATTCATGTGCAGCCCTTTACTTTCATTGAATTTTTTAGGTTTCCCGGGGTAAACATCGGTGATTACACCCGACGGACAGCCAGATAACGGGCCAAAGCGATCAGCCGCTCCGAGCCATCGAAGGGAGCGATGAGGGAGACCGCCTCCTCGGTGAGCCCGGCCGCGAAGGCCTCTGCCTCGGAAACCGAGGAGAAGGTAAGAAAGGTGTTCTTATGGTGATCCGCGTCCCCGCCCACCGACTTGCCCATGGCCTCGGGGGTGGAGGTAACGTCCAGAATGTCGTCAATAACCTGGAAGGCCAGACCGATCCGCTCGGCGTATCCCACGGCGGCCGCCATCTCGGGGGATTCCCCCCCGCGGCCCGCCGCCAGCGCGCCCAACTGGGCGGCCACACGGATCAGCGCCCCCGTTTTGTGAGCGTGGAGGAACAACAGCTCCTCATAGGTCAGAGCATTCCGCTCCCCAAACATATCCACGATCTGTCCGCGGACCATGCCCGCCGAGCCCGACGCCAGAGAAAGAAGCCGTACCGCCTCCACCCGCGCCTCGGGGGAAACCGCCGTATTGGAGGCGGCCAGACCGAAGGCATCCAGCGCCAGAGCGTCCCCCGCCAGAAGGGCGTAGGCCTCACCGAAAACCTTGTGGCTGGTGGGTCTGCCCCGGCGAAGGTCGTCGTCATCCATGCAGGGAAGGTCGTCGTGAATGAGGGAGAAGGTATGGATGATCTCCACCGCCGCCGCGAAGGGCAGGGCGTTTTGGGGATCCCCGCCGAACAAACGGCAGAATTCAAGCGTCAGCGCGGGGCGCACCCGCTTCCCCCCCGCCAGGAGGGAGTAGCGGCAGGCCTCATCCAGCACCGCGTCACAGCGTCCGCCGCCACGGTACAGGGTATCCAGCAGGGACACAACGGCGGCGGCGTCCTCAGAAAGGATCGCCTTGGCCAAAGCCTCATAATTCGTGTTTTCCATATCCGTCAGTCCTCTGTAGACGTAAAGGGAGCAGGCTTGATCTCCCCGCCGGGGGTGCGCTGGAGGATCTGCACTCTCTGCTCGGCCTCGGTCAGCTCGCGGTTCAATCGGCGGGTCAGGGCGACGCCCTCCTCATAGAGAGCCAGGCTCTCGTCCAGGGAGAGGTTATCCCCCTCCATGGTCTTGACGATGACCTCCAGACGGGCCATGGCGGCCTCAAAGGGGAGCCCGTCGGGGGATTGTATGGTTTTGGGTTCACTCATAGTGAAGACCTCCTGGCAGCATAATGTATGAAAAACAAGGAGATACAAGATACAAGATACGAGATACAAGATAGAAAAGTCTCATAAGAGATGTACACTGCCTTGCATCCTGTGTTTTTGTACCTCCATATCTTTTAGGTTTCTGTGTCCTCAATGGTAGCCCTCGCGGTACCGTCGGAAAACCGTAAGTTGACCCGCTCCCCCGCCTTCAGCTCGGCGGCAGAGGGAATGACACGCCCTTCCTCGCTCTGTACCAGAGCGTAGCCGCGTCCCAGCACCGACAGAGGATTCAGCGCCCCGAGGGAGGCAACCACTCGCTCCATGGTCTGGCGCTTGCTTACCAGATGGCGGGAAACAGCCAGGCTCAGCCGCTTCTCCAGCCCCGCCACGGTCTCGCGGCGAAGACGCCAGACCCCCTCGGGGGAGGTCAGCACACGGGAGGCGGTCAGCTGATCCAAGCGGGTGCGGTACCGCTTCAGGCGCGTAGCCTGGGCGGCGCTCAGACGGGCAGCCAGGGCGCTCACCTGGCGGTTCAGATCTCCCTTGTCGGGGAGGGACAGCTCAGCGGCGGCGGAAGGGGTGGCGGCGCGAAGATCGGCCACGAAATCGCAAATGGTGAAATCCACCTCGTGCCCCACGGCGGAGACCACGGGAATCTCGGACATGGCAATGGCGCGTGCCAGCCGCTCGTCGTTGAAGCCCCACAGGTCCTCGGCGGAGCCGCCTCCGCGGCCGATGATGATGAGGTCAACCCCCTGCTCGGGGTCGTCCTTCACGGCGTTGAAGTATTGGATGCCCCCGCGGAGGTAGGTGGGTGCCTCGGCGCCCTGCACCAGCGAGGGGAATATGAGGATTTCGGTTGACGGACAGCGCTTTTTCGCCACCCGAATGATGTCGTGGACCGCCGCTCCCGAGGGAGAGGTGACCACACCGATGCGCCTCGGATGGGCGGGCAGAGGCCGCTTGCGGGCAGGGTCAAACAGCCCCTCCGCGCTCAGCCTGGCCTTCAGTTGCTCAAAGGCCACCGCCAGAGCCCCCGCTCCGTCGGGAATCATACGATCCGCGATGAACTGGTACTGCCCTCTGGGGGGATAGGCCGACACGCGTCCGTGAGCCAACACCTTCATACCGTTCTCGGGGTCAAACTCCATGCGCATCATGGAACCCTTGAACATGACCGCGCTGATGACGCTGTCGGTATCCTTCAGAGAAAAGTACAGGTGCCCTGAGCTGTACAGCTTGGCCCCCGAGATCTCACCCTGTACCCAAATATCGTTCAGGTTGGGGTTGCCCTCCAGGAGCATTTTGATATACTCGTTGAGTTGTCCGACGCGGAAGGCATCGGGGCGGCTCATGGGCTCCATAGAGGGATCTCCTTTCGGTGGAAATAGAAAAATTGGGGAAAGATACGGTTACAGCGACGCCAGCGCGCAAAGAATGGCCGTCCCCGCGGCGTTGTCAGCCGAGTACGCAGGCTCGGAGAAGTAGACCCTCCACCCCGCGCCTTTGGTCAGAATAGGGCGGATGAACTTATTGCTCATGACCCCGCCGGCGTAGACCACGGGGAGGGGCTTTTCGCCTCTCTCTGCCCGTTTGGCCTGGAGCTGGTCGGTCATCCTCCGCAGAGTCTTACCGATGGTGGTCAGGGTGTAGGCGGCCACGAGGGCGGGATCCCCCGTCCTACGCCACAGATCGGCGGCCTGATTCTCCAGCCCCGACAAGTGGCAGATACCGTCCTTCACCGATGTCTTGATCTGAGGAAGCGCCCCGGTGTTCCGTAGCGCCAGCTCCTCCAGGGCCTTACCGCAAGGGAAGTCCAGGCCCATCATGACACCCACACGGTCAATGACCTGGCCCGCGTGGAGGTCGGCTCCGTATCCTACGATCTCCACGTCAAATCCCCCCTCACGGGGATGGGCCACCACGGCCTCGGTGGTGCCGCCCGACACGTGGAAGGCGAGAAAATTATCGGTGAGGAGCTTTCCCTCGGACAGAGCGCCCGAGGAGTAGAGAGCGGCCATGATGTGACCGCTCTGGTGGGAGAATCTGTGTACCTCCGTGCCGCTTCCCGCCGCGAAGGACTCGGCGGCGATCATGCCCGTCAGAAAGCAGGGCATATAGGAATCCACAGCGTCACGGGGGGTAGCCGACACCCCCACGGCGGCGACTTGGTAGTTCCCTTCCTCCAGCACCGCCCGCAGGTCGCGGATGACGGTGGGGAGGTTCTTGACGTGGGCAAAGACCGCGTCACTCTGGCGCAGTCCCCTTGCCCCCTCGGCCACGGGCAGGGGTGCCTTGCAGTTGGCGATAACGGTGATCTGCCCGTCATCCCCCACGGTACAGGCCGCTGCCGAGGTGGTATAGTTGCTGGTGTCAAAGCCCACCCAACAGGGGCGGGCTTTTTTCTTGTCAGACATACTCACTCCGCATCAGCGGGGGCGTCGGAGGTCTCAGCAGACGTGTCGGCCACCTCAACAGTCTCGGACACGGCCTCGGTGGCCTCGACCTCGGTAGGCGCGGTCTCCGCGACGGGCAGAACACCGCCGTTCTCCTCCAGCTCCTTTTTGATGGCGTTCAGCACGCCGTTGATGAAGGAACGGGCCTTGGGATCGTCGTATTTCTTGGCCAGCTCCACGGCCTCGTTGATGGCCACGGGAGCGGGGATCTTCTCGACGAAGACCAGCTCGTAGGTGCCCAAACGCAGGATGGCGCGGGAGACGCGGGAGAGGCGGTCGGTACGCCACCCCTTGGCGTGACGGCCCAGCAGGGCGTCAATGGTAGCCAGATTTTCCATGATGCCGAAATATTCCTTGCGGATGTAGCGATCCTTGGTATCAATGCCGCGGGCCTCGGCGGCGCGGAGGAGGATGGCCTCGGGGACCTCGTCCTCATGGTATTCGGTTTCAAACAGCAAGGCCAGCACGGCCTCGCGGGCGGCGCGTCTCTGCTCGCGGGCGGCTTCGGCGCTCTTTTTTGAGCGGGCGGCGGCGTGGTAGTTCTTCTGATTCTCTGCCATGGTATGTGTCCTTTCATGGGGGATATATGAATATCAATGATCGTAGGGGTTCGCATAGTATATCAGTATTATTATACTGCATTTCGGGGGAAAAGTCAACATATAAAATGTATAAATACAGGGGGAATGTATATTTATTTTTGGAATCGGCCGCGTTTTGTGACTTTGTCACCGAGAGACCGATCCCCTCTTGACAAACCTTCTCTTATGGTGTATAATAAAAATACCCCGTGGGGGTATATCCGAAAAGGAGACACGATATGAATCCAGATATGACCTGCCCCTGCCGCAAGACCAAGCATCGATCCGAAGAGGAGATCCATTCCCTGCAGAACCGCCTTTCCCGCATTGAGGGACAGGTGCGGGGGATCCGCGGCATGGTGGAATCCGACGCCTACTGCGTGGACATACTCACCCAAGTGACCGCCGTCACCGCCGCCCTGAACGCCTTCAGCCGTGAGCTTTTGGCCGAGCACATCCGCACCTGCGTGGCCCATGACCTGAAGGAGGGGAATGGGGACGCGGTGGAGGAGCTGGTGGAGACGGTTAAGAAAATG
>JAFQOC010000356.1 GCA_017420845.1 Clostridia bacterium | reverse complement strand
GCAAAAAGGAAAGAACCCTTCCGCTGTCGGTTGGGTTCTTTTCCTATGTTCGGGCGCACACATCTCACCGATAATCAAACCGCTCCCCCGTCTCCATGAGGAAGCACCGCCCCGCGGTGACCTCCCCCAGGCGGGTGCAGAGATCCTCGTATTGGGTGCACTTCACCGCCAGGGTCAGGGTCACCCGATCCGAAAACACGCTGTCATCGGTGAGGACCCCGTATCGGGGCAGCTCCTGGAGGATGAGCTGGTAGTCGGAGTAGGTGGTCTCCAGCATGAACTCGGTGAACTTTTCGTAGGTGATGATATTGGCCGCCTCCAGGGCGATGCTCGCCGCGTGGGAGTAGGCGCGGATGAGACCGCCCACGCCCAAAAGGGTCCCGCCGAAGTAGCGGGTGGTGACCACCACGCAGTCGAAGACCCCCTTCTTGCGGATGGCCTCCAGGGTGGGTAGGCCCGAGGAGCCTTGGGGCTCGCCGTCGTCGGAGTAGCGGGCGGCCTGCTCGGTGGAGGTGCCACCGCTGATGCGGTAGGCCCAGACGTTGTGGGTGGCGTCGGCGTAGGCCTTCTGCTTCTGCTTGATGAAGGCCATGGCCTCCTCCTCGCTACAGACGTGTGCGGCGTGGCCGATGAATACCGAGCGCTTTTCCTCGAATTCGTCCTTCCCTACCCCCTCCAGGGTGGTGTAGAGGACGGGTGCGGGGGTGATGTTATCTTGACTCATGGGCTATCTCCTTGAGAAATCTCTTGAACAAATCGACCGGCACGGGGTGGGCTTCCCTTTCTTGTAGCCCTCTCCGTCACGCCCTTACGGGCGCGACACCTCCCCCATAAGGGAAGGCTTTGGGGTCACGCTCCGCCAAAAGGCTCTCCCTATGGGAGAGCTCCCGCCGCGGGCGGGTGAGAGGGTAACACGGAAGCGTTACCTGTTTTCCGGCGTAGACACTTCCTCCGCGTCGGGCTGCAGCCACGCATCCTCCCCGATGATCTCGGTGAGCTTCGCTTTGACGAAGCCGTAGCGCATGGCGCAGGGCGGGGGGATCAGACCCTTGTGGATCATGGTCTCGAACTCGCGGAAGGTGACCCATCGGTAGTCCACGGTCTCCCACTCCTGCAGGGTGATGGGGGTGTCCTCCCCCGCGCTACCCGGGCGGCAGAGGTAGCAATCCATGAAGGCCGAGGGCTCGCGGAGAGTGCCGAGGAAGATCAGCTCCTCGGGGGGGCAGTTTATCCCCGTCTCCTCCACAAGCTCGCGGTGGGCCGAGGTCAGGCTGTCCTCGCCCGCCACACCCGAGCCTCCCGTGAACTCCCAGTAACCCGGGTACATCCCCTTGGTGGGGGCGCGGAGGGTCAGGAGAAGGCGGTTTTTGGCATCCACCGTGAAGACAGACACCACCGTGTGGTAGGTGCCGCGGGGCATGGGGTACTGCCGTCCGCGGGGGTGGGTAAGGCCGAGGGGGGTGCGGTCTTTATCCAGAAGATCCCAGAATTCCATGATGTTGTTCACCTCCAATGAAATGATGAGCTATACGGAACAGCGAAAAAAACTTCAAGCGGTCACAGCCGCTCCCCGCGCAGACGGCATTCCAGCTCATAGAGGGCCGTGCGGTTGGAGTCCCATTTCAGCCTTTCGCGGGCCTCCGCAGGAGCGAGCCAGACGCACTCGGTATGCTCGTGAGAAAGTGTCAGCTCCTCGGGGCAGAGGAAAGCAAAGCTGTATTCGGGGATCACGTAAAGGTCGGACGTCCACGCGGCAAGGATACGCGGATGGAAGATGCTCGCGGGAATGGAGCAGGCAGAAGTCAACGGCGTGACCTCCGCATAAATGCCGCACTCCTCCCATATCTCCCGCCGTGCGGCCTCGGCCGGAGTCTCCCTGTCCTCCCCGCCACCCGCTACGAACTGCCATTGATCCGAGTCGGCGCGGCGCAGGACGCAGACGCGGAGGTCTCCATCCTCGAAACGGTAGGGGATCGCTAAGATCTGAAACGGGGCGCGCATGGCAGTCACCTCCAAATGATTTTAGTCAAAGGGATCTTGCTTACCAGGTATCCTCTTCTTTCACAGTCTTGGCATTGGGATCGTACTTCCTCATCATCCCGTACACCCGATCGTCCACGGTGGCCACCACGGTGACGGCGTCGTACCCGTAGTCCACCGATTCCACGGCGGCCTGCTCGGAGTAGAGGCGGGACAGAGCCCCCTGCTCGGCGTTGGGGATGACGAAGGTCACGCGGCGCTTACCGATGCGCACCATGTCTTGAATAGCCTCGGCCAGCCGGTCAAGTCCCTGCCCCGTCTTGGCGGAGATATACACGGCGGTGCGGTGACTGTCGTTCTGCGCGTCGAAGGACAGACCCTTCTTGGCCACCACGCCCATGAGGCTGACCGTGTCGCAGGTCTCCCTGTCGCACTTATTGAAGACGTAGAGGGTAGGCTTACCGCCTGCGCCCAGGTCCTCCAGCAGCTGCTCGGTGACCTCCAGCTGACCCGCGCACTCGGGGTCGGAGGCATCCAGCAGGAGCAGGACGATATCGGCGTAGACCGCCTCCTCCAGGGTGGAGCGGAAGGCCGAGACCAGATGGTGGGGGAGCTTGCGGATGAAGCCCACGGTGTCGGTGAGCAGGATGGTCTCGCCCCCGGGGAGGGTAAACTTTCTGGTGGTGGGGTCCAGGGTGGCGAAAAGCTTGTCCTCGGCCAGGATCCCCGCGCCTGTGAGGGCATTGAGAAGGGTGGATTTGCCTGCGTTGGTGTAGCCCACGATGGCCACGCGGGGCAGTCCTGAGCGGTCGCGGGAGGCCCGCATGGTGCGGCGGTTCTTCTCCACCATCGCCAGCTCGGCCTTGAGGGCATCGACACGGCGCTTCATGTGACGGCGGTCGCTCTCCAGCTTGGACTCACCGGGGCCCCTCGTGCCGATACCGCCGCCCAGTCGGGACATCTCGGTACCGTGACCCGTCAGTCTCGGGGCGGTGTACTGAAGCTGGGCCAGCTCGACTTGGAGCTTACCCTCGGAGGTGACGGCATGGAGGGCGAAGATATCCAGGATCAGCATGGAGCGGTCAATGACACGCAGCTCCATATTCTTGTCTCCCCCGCGAATATCGTCCTCCAGATTGCGGATCTGAACGGGGGTGAGATCGCAATCGAAGACCACCAGACCGATCGAGTGGTTGCGGCAGAGCTCGGCCAGCTCTTTGACCTTACCCGAGCCGATGAGAGTACGGGGGTCGGGAGTAGCCTTGTTCTGTACCACACGGGCGAAGACCTCGCCGCCGGCGGTATCCAGGAGGCGGGCCAGCTCGTCGAGGCTGATCTCTACTTCGTTGGCATCATCCTCGCGGGTGACTACGCCCACGAGGATGGCTTGGATGGGGCCGGTGGCTTCGTCGCGGGTGGTGAGGGTGTTTTTATTTTCGGACATGGGAATAATCTCCTTTCGGGAAGGGGTGGGCGATATGCCCTATGGGCGTGATATGCCCTGCGGCGTGATATGCCCTGCGGGCGTGATATGCGCCCTGACGGGCGCGTGTTTTTTGGGGGGAGTCATCTGACAAAAAGCAAAAGGACAGGCTGCGCCATGGCAAAACCTGTCCTTTTATGGGTTGACGTTCCACTCCCGCGAAATAGACACCTATCCCGCAAGACGGCCAAGAAGAATTACTTTCTGACAGCAGCCAGTCTCTTCTTGAACTTGTCCACACGACCGCCTGCATCGACAAACTTCTGCTTGCCGGTGTAGAAGGGGTGGCACTTGGAGCAGATTTCAACACGCATCTCGCTGCCCTTGGTGGAGCGAGAAACGACAGTCTCACCACATGCGCACTTGATAACGCACTCAACGTACTCGGGATGGATTCCGTTCTTCATTTTCATGTACCTCTCACTTGGAATTTCCCCATATGCTTGGACATGGGGTACAAAAGCCTATATATTATAGCACAAAAGTCCTTGGATTGCAATAGGTTTTCAAAATTTTTCGTTGGAATTTTTCACAAAAATACGGTTTATTTCGTGTCGTACCTGTTGATTTGTGGATAAAGCATACCCGTGACACGTCTACGAAAGCCATTCCCTTCCTGCCTATCGGAAGAGCAACGGGAGCAGCAGCCCCATGAGAGTCAAAAGAATATTGCCTGCCGCACAGCCGGGCGCAAAGCCCAGAGTAAAGACCGAGCTGTCGGTTTCATCGGTCAGCGCATTCAGAGCCGCCGTACAGGTTCCGCCGCCGCAAAGACCGCCCAGAAGGTCGGTATCGTCGATGCGCAGAATGTACTTGCCAAAGAACAGAGACAGAACATGGGGCACCAGGGTGACCACCGCGCCCAGCAGGAGGATCAACCAGCCGTTACCGGTCATAGCCTCCCGGAAGCTGCCTCCCACACGGAGAGCTAACACGCCGATGTAAAGATTCAAACCAAGACTCTTCAAGAAGAGGCGAGTGGCCTGAGGCATATGGCCCGCGCGGGGCTTACGGTTGTAGAACCATCCGCAAACAAGACCCGACAGGAGCACACCCACGCTCTCACCCAAGGACAGGGACAGATCCGCCAGCGTAATGGCCAGAGAGCCGATGAACAGACCCACGGCGATGGCCAGAGACAGGAAGGCGATATCGGTGACGTGCCCCTCCTCCTTGATGTAACCCATCTTCTTGGCGGCCTCACCAATGGCCTTCTCCGAGCCCGTGACGCTGACGGTGCTTCCCTTCTTGAAGGACACCTTGCCGCCGCGATCCGTAATGAGCAGACCCATCTCAGACAGCAGGTCTGCACCGTTTTCGGTGAAATCCTCGGTGAGGATGATCTTGCGGCTCACCACCTGAACCTGATAGTAGGCGGAATCAGTCACCTCTCTGAGCCCCTTGTCGTCGGCCAGGTTCAGAGCGTCCACGTCGCCCACCGCCTGGATCACGTCGCCGGACAGTAGTTTATGACCCTGGACAAGGCTCAGACACTCGCCGCCGCGGTAGACGGCCACCACCTCCACGCGGTCGGTGGTGCTGTTTTCAAACTGATCTACCGTGAGACCGATGTACTCGGAATCCTTTTGGATCATGTACGCGCGAAGCTGCAACAGACGCTTGGGCAGGCTGACAGGCGCATGAGAGGAGCCCGCAGACAGCTTGTCCAGCTTTTCCTTGACCATAAGGGGGAGCTTCTTCCGCAAAAGCAGGGGCGCAAGATTCTTGACAAACAGGATCACTCCCAAGGTACCAAACACGTAGGTCAGCGCATAAGCGACGGTGGCGTTGGACGCCATATCGCCGTCCAGAGCAGCGGCGCCGATGATGGATGTCTGGGTCAAAGCGCCGGCCATCATGCCAACGGCTACGCCCATGTCCAGCCCAGCCACCTTGCAGACAAGGATGGTGGTACCCAGTCCCGCGAAGGCAAAAAAGGCCGCCAGGATCACGATCTTCAATCCCGTGTTGCGCAGGGACGCGAAGAAGGAGGGACCGACCTCAAAGCCGATGGTGAAACAGAACAGACTGAAGAACACCGTACTGAGCGCCGCCGGAAATTCCACCGACACGAACTGGCTCACCAAAAGTCCTACCAGCAGAGTACCCGCCGTCGCGCCGATCACGAAGGATTTGATCTTCACCTTGCCCAGAATATAACCCAGGCCAATGCAGATAAACAGCAGAAGAGGGCCGTGGCTTGCCAGATAGTCCAGAACCGGGTTGGACTTGACGTCGCTTCCCTTTGAACAAGACTCGCAAAGCCCATCGGTCAGCTCAGCCGCTTCACCGCAGGCGGCGCAGAGAGTGGGAGCCGTCGTGCCGCTTTCCCCCTCCGTTACCGCAGACGCACCCACCGCGGTCACACCCAAAGTCAGGGAAAGGAGAACCGCAAGGGCCAATACCGCCCATACTGTCAAAAAACGTTTCATAAACGTATCCTTTCATCCCTTTCGGGATTTTCTTGATATGCACATTATACCACAGGTTTCATCCTTTGTCAACCAAATCCCCCTTTTATCCCATTTTTTTGTATAACAGGGATCTTGGCTCAGATGGACAAAGGATGTGGCTCGGCGGGGGCAATCGCGGCAGTTTTTTTGATGACAACCACGAACAAGGCTATGGAGTCTTGAATCCCTTGCCGTATCGATGAAATTGGCCACGTTGTCACACCCCAATTTCCCGAGAGTTGTCCTTATATCCCAATCTTGAAAGCTCTAATTTCAAAAAACTGGCAAATTCGCTGCCTGATTCACGTCGATAACTCAAAAATACATCAACCATAAACACACATCTCCTCTGTTATTTCTATGAGTGTATCACAAACAGCATCAAAAGTCAATATATGCCGTATAAATCCTCCCCATTTGCAGATACTAACATCACAAATCTGTAAATACAAGGAGATTTTATATATATGAAAGCCACAGGAATTGTCAGAAGAATCGATGACCTCGGACGCGTCGTTATCCCTAAAGAAATCCGCCGCACCATGCGCATCCGCGAGGGTGACCCGCTGGAAATTTTTACCGATCGGGAGGGAGAGGTTATTTTCAAAAAATACTCTCCCATCGGTGAGTTGACCTCCTTCGCTGGGCAATACGCCGAGACCCTGCATAAGACCTGCGGTCTGGCCGTCGCCATCTGCGACCGGGATACCGTCATTGCCTGCGCCGGGATTTCCAAGCGGGAGTATGCCGAGAAATCCCTGTCCGAGGCCATGGAAAAGCTCATGGAGTCCAGAAGCTTCCACGCGTACAGCGGCGACAGCGAGCCCATCCGCGTCATTCGTGACGGAGGCTCCCACACCGTCAGCTGCGCCATGCCCATCGTCAGCGAGGGAGACGTGGTAGGCTGCGTGGTCTCGGTCAAGTCCCCCGAGGGAGAAGGGGGCGATCACGCCTCAGCGGACCGCCTGGCCTTCGACATTGAGGCCAAGCTCATCCAGACAGCCGCTCATTTTCTGGGCAAACAGCTGGAGTCCTGATCCACATCACGCAAAAGTGCCACCCGACGAATCGGGTGGCACTATGTTTTGCTTGGAGAATCTCCAATAGGAGTCGATTACTCGGCGGTCAGACCGGAGCGCTCGATACCCTGAACCAGGAAGTTCTGGCCGAAGCAGTACAGGATCACCAGAGGAGCGATGATACAAATACCGCAGGTATTTCGAATCGCCGTGTAGTACATATTCTGACCCGCGTAGTCTGTCTTCAAGGACGTGGGGATCTCCACAATGTCAGGCATCAGGGTGATCTTGGACGT
>JAFQOC010000355.1 GCA_017420845.1 Clostridia bacterium | reverse complement strand
CTTCCCCTCCCCAAAGGAGCTGGAGGAGCTGCTGGAGGAGTGGCCGCGGTATGAGTTTACGGGAGGTCCCGAGGGACACTTCAGATACCCCGGCTTTACCCGCGCCGAAATGGGACAGCTCATCGACACGGTGCTTTCCAAGGGGGGCTTCTGGGTCCAGCCCCACCCCAAGCAGCAGCTACAGTCCCACGATCCGCTGGATTACTGGTTCCATGACGAAACGGGTCTTGAGGTCTTTTACGGGGACATGAGAAATCAGGCCACCAAGGACAATTACAAGCTCTGGTGCGACTTTCTCGCCCTGGGTAAGCGGATATTCGTCTGCGCGGGCGAGGACGGTCACGCCTGCGCGCGGGATACAGCCCTCACCGCCATCTATGCGACCGAAAAAAGCTCGGCGGGCTTCCTTACCCATCTCCGAGAGGGTGATTTCGTCTGCGGCTCGGTAGCCATGCGTATGTGCGTGGGCGATACGAGAATGGGAGGGAGATGCAGCTTTGACGGGCAAAAGCTCTGCGTGTCGGTGGACAAATTCCACGTGTCGGTCAAAAATCCCGAGCACAAATACGAGCTGGTCATTCTGGACGACAAGGGGGAGATCGCCCGCAAGCGGATCACCTGCACCGATCCTGCCTGTTACACCTTCACCACCGAAAAGACGGCAAAATTTTACAGAGCCGAGGTGATGGACATGACCCAAAATTTGAGGATCGCTATCGGAAACCCCATCTGGAACCGGGAAGCATGATCCCTCCCACCGACTCTTCCATACATCGAAAGGATAACACCGTGAAAAAAAGACTGATTCTATACTGTCTCCCGGGTTGCTTTCTGCTTTCGCTGTCCTCCTGCACCGTCAACTGGTTTGACGCGCAGCACGACGTGCCCTGGTGGACGATTGCCGTCCCCCTGGTGATTCTTGCCGTGATTGGCTTGACCTCGGCGCGGTATAGCTTCGCCTCCAAGACCTATGTCTGTCCCAAATGCGGGCAATCCTTCACCCCCAAATGGTGGGTGATCACGTTTGCCGTCCACGTGAACAGCGATCGGGTCTTGAAGTGCCCTCACTGCGGAAAACGGAGCTTCTGCCGTTTATCCAAAGGAACCAAGGAGTAAAACCATCTCTTCATAGGTTTCCCTATACGTACAAAGAAGGCTACCCGCGGCGGGTAGCCTTCTCTCTTTGTACGGATTATTCCTCCGCATCGGCGGTATAGGATTGCTGCTGAGCGGCCAGCATCATATCCTTCACCTTCATGAGTCTCGTGGTATTGCCTCGCTCGTTCTCCTCCAGCTTCATCTTGATGGTCTTGATGGTCTCAAGGTAGCGAGGCATCATGATATACTCCAGAGCGTTGACACGGCGGCGGGTCTTTTCGATCTCCTCGGCCAGCATCTGAGCCGTCTTCTCCAGCTCAGCCAACTTGACCAGATCGGCCAGAATGCCGTTGAGCTCACGGGCGGCGGCATCCAACTCACCGGAGGTAAAGGCCATACCGTAGTTGTAGCCATCCTCTCCTCCCTCGGAGAGCACCTGCAGGTTGAAGACAGGGACTGTGACGCTCATAACGTTCTTATAACTGACGTCCAGCTTCCCTTCCTTCTTGGGCAGGATCAGGGCTTCCTTGAGCATCTGGGGGCTGACGGTGGCGGCGGCGATGCTGAAGCTACCGTGTACCCGGGCGAGAGAGCACTCCACCCGCTCACGAAGCTCCTTATTTTCCCGGACCACGTCCAAAAACTTTTTCATCAGCTCGTCGCGCTTGTCCTTCAGGAGCTTATGGCCGCGGCGCGCTGTGGCATAGCGTGCCTGGACCTTTTTCAGCTCCATTCTGGTGGGGTTTACTCTCAGTTCTGCCATGGTTCTGTCCTTTCAGACGGAGACGGTCTCCGCAAATCCCTTTCGGGGGTAAGATTACTTTTTGATGAGCTTGATGCTCTTGATGTACATGGTATCGCCCACCTCGGACTGGTCGAAGAAGTCCACGCGCAGGGTATGGATATCTCCCTCCCACCCCTTGAGGTTGGTCAGGTCGATGGTGATGGTATGGTACTCACCGTCTCTCTTGATGGACTTCATCACCTGATAATTGGCATCCGCGGCGGTCACGCTGCCCGCGCAGTAGAACACCTGCAGGTTGATGGCCTTGGACGAGGTGTCGGTGGGACACTTGTAGGTGATCTCCAGGGTCTTGTAGTCGTCGGCCAGCAGAGTGGTGACAGACTGACTGAAGCTCAGGTAGAACAGGGCATCGTTGCCCGTGACCTGACACTTGATGGCGCCCTCGCCCATATCGTAGGTAACGGTGGCGGCATTGGCGCTGGAAATGGCCTTCTCAGTACCCTTGACCGAGAAATCCAGATTGCTGTAGTCGATTTCCTTGAGATCGGGGAGTCTGTAGAAGCCATCCTCGATCTTGTCGGTGACCACCACCTTGATTTTGCAGGACTTGCCCTTTACGGTCATGGTGACCTCGGTCTCGCCCGTCTTCAGAGCGGTGACGACACCCTTGTCGCTGACCGCAATGATGCTCGGATCATAGTCCTTGAAGGTGATGGCTTCGGTCTGCTGATCAGTCACGAAATACTCGGTGAAGGAGCCGTCGCCCCACTTCATCTGGGCGCGGAGCTGAGGCTTGAAGAGGCTGCGCTCCCCGAGGTAGATGGTGTAGGTGTCGCGGACGGGCACCAGCTCCAGAGCCTGGGTGGCAGAGCCCTCCTGCTTCTCCTCGGCCACGACGACGTGGAACATGCAGGACAGCTCGCCGTAGTACAGCTCCACGGCGGTGGTACCCACTCCCTTGACCTCTACCTTCCAGGTATCGTTATCAATGGTACACACCGACTCGTCGGCCACCACAAAGCGGAGGCTCACAGAGCCCTTCTTCAGGGGACTCTTTTCAAAGTAGGTATCGAAGACGTTGATGCGGAGGGTGAAGGAGCTGCGGCCCAAGTAGGTCTCGTACACGTCCTGCTCGGGGCGGATCATAGCCAGCTGGCGCTGATCCTTGGGAACGGCAGTGCCGCGGACAAACTCCTTGATGCAGGGCTTGGACATCTCGGCGGACAGATCGTTGCCGGCAGACAGCTTCAGGGTAATGGGCTGAACGCGGGTGTTCCAGGTACCCCAGCCCTCGCCGTAGGCGTAGATGACGCGGAGCTTGTCGGCATCCTCGGTCAGGTTGATGTGGCCGTTTACGCGGGAGGAGATACCCGCGTTGTGCAAATGGGAGAAGGTGTTCTCGCGGACGGCGTCCACCAGCTCAAAGGTCAAGCCGTCGTTGGACTCGTAGACCGCCACGTAACTGGAGGGGCCCATACGGGAGCCCGTGGCGATGCCGATGAACTTACCCCACTCCTCCACGTACTTGACGTCGATGGAGTCGGTGTTCTTCTTGACGGCGGTGCCGTGATGCTGCAGGGTCGCGGGCCAGTTCTCGTTGGTGGCATCAGCGGTGGCCACCATGGTGTACTCGCCCGAGGGAGCGGCGTTGGTGTAGTAGATATACAGGGTGCCGTTCAGCTCCACGAAGGAGGGCTCGCCCATACCGAAGCTATGGTAGTCCTCGTTGTAGTAGAAGAGGGGCTGAGGCTTATAGCCACCCCAACCGCTTCCGTTCCACTTCTCATAGGGGCCGTCGGGATTCTTGGAACGGGCCACGAAAACGTTGTTGCAGGCACCCGTCTCGTTGAGGGTGGAGGTGTAGCCCAGGTAGTAGTAGCCGTTGAAGTAGACCACGCCGGGGTCGCAGTTGGAGAAGTGATCGTAGGAGCCCTGGGTGGGGGTCAGGACGATCTTCTCCTCCGACCAGGTATTGCCGCCGTCGGTGGAGCGGCGGTAGGAGATCCAGTCCCACTCACCGCCCGTGCCCACACAGGCAAAGTAGGCGTGAACGGTACTGCCGTCCTCCTCGTACAGGTAGGTCACGCCGTAGCGGTAGCCCCAATCCTGATCCTCGGGGAGGTGGTAGATATCGTAGCCCTTATCGGTGACAGCCATATCAATGACCTTGCTCGTGTCGGGCGTGACGATATCGATCTTGTTGGCCTCGAAGTAGTCGGTGGTGACTTCCTCGGTAGGAGCCTCGGTGGTCTCTTCTGTGCCCTCGTCGGTGGTCTCGTCACCGTCGGGCTCGGTGGGCGCAGCGGTGGCATCCTCCCCGGTGGTGGCGGCGGGATCGTCGGTGGTTACGGGGTCATCTCCGCCGGTACAGCCCACAAACAGGGCGGTGAGCAGCAGGAGAGTCAGACCCAACAGCAAAAACTTCTTCATGATCGGTTTCCTTTCTTTAAGCGGAGCACGGTCAAGGGTGAGACACGGGATCAGGAAATCCATATTCCGTAT
>JAFQOC010000354.1 GCA_017420845.1 Clostridia bacterium | reverse complement strand
GATCTCTACCGCGGCCGCCTTGTCCTCGACGAAAAGGACGGCCCCAACCGTCCATACATCCAAGACCTCCTGCAACTGCGCGAGGGAAATCGCGAAAAGCTCTGCCAAGGCCTGACCGAAGAGCAAAAGGAGATCCTGGAGAGGTACGACCGCCGAACGGCCGAGATGATCGAGCTGATCCGCGAGGATAGCTTTATCAATGGCTTCCGCGCAGGCACCCGCATGGCGGCGGAGGCGTTTATCAAGGAATGAAAAGAACCGCGCCACCCCAACGGGACAGCGCGGTTTGATTTATCCATTCAAAATATTCAATGCCTCATCCATGACCTCATGAACCGTTTTGGGATGGGGCGGCTCATTCTCATACGCCCCAATCTGCTTCTCCAACCAAGTCAGATCGTACCACCGCCCGAACTTGCACCCCGCGTGGTGGAAGGTCCCCACGGGGACAAACCCCATCCGCAGATGAAAGGCGAGGCTGGCGTTGGTCAGGTAGGGATCCTCATGCTCCACCGTAGCCACGGCGGCGGTCATGGTGCGGATACCCATGGTCTTGAGAATGGCCTCCACCTCTTGGTAGAGAGCCTTGCCGATCCCCATGCACTTGCAGTCCTCGCGGATGTAGATGGCAGTCTCCACCGCCCAGTCAAAGGCGGGGCGGGAACCCAGAGGGCAGGCGTAGGCGTAGCCCACGGGGGTTCCGTCCAGCTCGGCCACCAGGTAGGGATATTTCGCCGAATAGGTCTCGATGCGGCGAGCGAATTCGGGCACTGAAGGGATCTCATACTCATAGGTGATGGCGGTTTTCAGGATGTAAGGCGCGTAGATGGCCACCAAGGCCTCGGCATCGGCAGGGGAGGCGAAGCGGATGGTCAGCGCGGGGCTATGGGGCGCGGTCATGCTTCCACCTCACCCAGCACGGCGGCACGGACCTCCCCGTACATATACAGGGACCCCAGGCAGAGCAGGGCTTTCCCCTCCGCTTTGGCGGTCTCGGCGGCGGCGCGGACACCCTCGGCTACCGTGGCGTACCCCTCGGCGGGGATGCCGATGGCGCGGAAGGACTCGGCGTACTTGACGGGATCCAGGGCGCGGTCATTGGCAGGACGGACGCAGAAGGCGCGGGAAGCTACCTCACCCATGCGGGAAACCATGCGGTCATAGTCCTTGTCCGCCATGACGCCTGTGAGCAGGAGGATCCTTTCGCCCTTGAAGTAGGTCTTGACGCTTTCGATGGCGGCGTCGATGCCCTCGGGGTTGTGGCCGCCGTCGGCGATGATGAGGGGATCCTTCGACAGAATCTCAAAACGGGCGGGCCACTTGACCGAGGCAAGACCCTCGCGGATGGCTGTTTCGGGGACGGTCAGGCCTCTCTCGCGGAGGAGGTCAATAACGGTCAGCACCGTGGCGGTGTTGTAGGGCTGGTAGAGACCGGCCAGGGAGATATGGAGATCCTTGCGCTCACCAAAGTCGAAATCAGCGCCGAAAAGATCGGCGCGGATGTTTGCAAGCTTTGTGTGATCGGTTTCCAGGTAGGGCGCGCCCACCTCGGTAGCCTTTTCCCGGATCACACGAGCGCAGGATGCCGCGGTGGCGAGGGAGTCCGAGGAGGGAAGGGCGCCAACGGGGGCGTGATTTCCGCCGAACACCACGGGAACTCCCGTTTTGATGATCCCTGCCTTCTCGGCGGCGATCTGCTCGGGGGTGTCGCCCAGGAAGGCGGTATGGTC
>JAFQOC010000353.1 GCA_017420845.1 Clostridia bacterium | reverse complement strand
AGCATCGGCGGTGTTATCGGTTACACCAAGGAATTTACCGACCACATTCTACGAAAGAACGCCGAAAGCGTAGTCATCAATCAACAAAAGGAAAATCCTACTGTCAACGTGCTGACCGGTCTTCCCTTTGAGCGTACTGTTTACACCCCTGACACCATTCAGGAACTGGTGGACAAGATCGATACCGCCACCATGGATATGTTCTACGCCTACATGACCCAGCAGATCCTGAACAACCCCGATTTCTCTGATCGTATCAATGTTAAGGACACCGAGTCCTTCATCGGCATGTTTATGCTTCTTCCTGCCGACAAGCAGGCTGTGATTTTTGATTCGGTGCTCACCGCCGCTAAGGCAAATCCCGTCAGCGGGATGGCTCTTCAGACTCTATGCGGGGTGTTAAGCCAGACTACCAACGGTGTGACCATCACCCCCGATAACTTCACAAGACTCCTGCCCGTTCTGGATGTGCAGACCCAGATTCTGGGCGCCTTCATGGGTATTCCTGCCAACGAGCAAATGCCGGTTTCCATCCCCGGGCTCATTGAGATGGCGGGGGAGGAAGCCATGAACGCCATTTACGCCGAGCTGACAGAAAGCATCAAGACCATGACCGTCAACGAGGAGATTTTTGTGACTCTCCTGGGTACGCTGACGGCTGATGATCCCGCCTTCATTCAGCTGGAGGAGACCCTCTACTCCATGGCACCCCAGATCGATGCTACCTTTGACAGTATTCTGGAAACGCTGGACGATGCTGAGCGCGCCAAGCCCGCCTCCATCAACTTCTACGCCGTGGACTTTGAGTCCAAGGATTATATCACCGAATTCATTAAGGAATACAACGACAGCGTAGAGGAGACCGACAAGCTGAAGTATGCCGACACCGTGGGGATTCTCATGTCGGGCATTACCACCATCATCAACGCCATCTCCTACGTGCTCATCGCCTTTGTATCCATTTCTCTGGTGGTATCCTCCATCATGATCGGTATCATCACCTATATTTCGGTGCTGGAGCGTACCAAGGAGATTGGTATTCTCCGTGCCATGGGTGCCTCCAAACGAGACATCCGCCGCGTGTTCAACGCCGAGACCCTCATCATCGGTTTGTGTGCGGGTATCATCGGTATCGTCTTCACCGTCATCATCTGCATTCCCGCCTCGCTCATCGTCCAGAATGCCACGGGCATTCACACCATCCGTGCCGTCCTGCCTTGGGCCGGTGCCATCATTCTGGTGATCATCTCTACTGTACTGACCATGATCTCGGGTCTGATTCCCGCTGGTAGTGCCTCCCGCAAGGATCCTGTGGTGGCTCTCCGAACCGAATAAGATTCTTTACAAAAAGCTCAAGCCCGTCTCCAAAATCGGAGACGGGCTTTTTTTAGTTGTAAATATGGTAAATACAGAAGTAAGTGGACATGACGTACCGGTTGCTTATTCCTGTTCAAAACATTCAGAGTGACACGATCCACTCAGCAACCAATAACACCAGCGGAAGGGTTCCCACAGACAGCAGGGAGGACGTGCCCACTGTCTGAGAGGCATATCCCGCGTTGAGATCGTACATCTCGGAGAACATGGTAATGGTTGCCGCAGAGGGAAGTGCCGCCTCCACCGTGGCGAAGAGCACCAGCATGTCGGGAAGCCCCAACAGCTTGGCGATCACGCATACGATCAGAGGGATCACTACCAGCTTCATGGCTGAGAAGTAGTAGATCTTTCCCGAGCCGAAGATCTGCCTGGGGGTTCTTGTCGCCAGGAGCGCACCTGTAATGAGCACCGAAATAGGGGTGCAGAGGTTGGACAGATACATCATGAACTTGGAGATAAAGGCGGGAATCTCAAAGCTCGGGAAGGGAATGACCGCCACGTACAGGAGTACACCGATCAGACAGGGGATGGAGCCCAGATTGACGAAGATTTTCTTCACCGTCAGCTTGATATCAGGTCGCTTTCTGGCCAGAATGGCAATGCCCCAGGACCAGATAAAGAGGTGGAAGCTGATGACGTAGAAGGAGGCCAGGAAAAGCCCCTTGGCCCCGAACAGAGCCTCCATGATGGGGAAGCCTATAAATCCGGCGTTGGTGAAAACAAGAGAAAATTCCGTGATTTTACGCTCGTCCAGATCTCGGAAGCCCTTGCAGAGGAAGAAGGCCATGACCGACATGAGAGCGTGAAGCACCATACCGAGGGCGACGATGATGAAGCCGTCT
>JAFQOC010000352.1 GCA_017420845.1 Clostridia bacterium | reverse complement strand
CTCGTCGGGGCGGAATTGGTCACGGCGGGAGCAGGAGGCGAGTGCGGAGGCCAGCAGAAGAATGGCCAAAATAGCTGTTAGAATCCAATTGTTTTTCATGCTCGAACTCCTTTTATGATCTTCCCGGGCGGTTATGATAGGATTGGGTGGACAGGTCGACCCCCAGTTCATACACCATTCCGGTCTCCAGATTCACAACAACATAACGCTCGCTACGCGCCCATTCGGGAATAGAGGGGCTGTAGGGATTCTTAAAATCCTTATAGGTTTGATATTCAAGCATCAAGAACTTTCCGTCAAGAAGAAAAAATTCCGTTAAGGAATCGGGAATACCATCAGTACGAAGATTCACAACCTCGTGTAGTTCCCCCGTTTTCTCATCTTTCCGATAAAACTTACCTCCAAAGCGAGTTTGTACAGCGGTACTATTGCAATAGTATTCATAGTGCGGATCGTCCTTATATTCATCAACATTATGAAGCACTACTTGATAGTATGTACCGTCGTATATGAACGGTGTGATTCCTCCTATCTCCTGCAATTCACCTGTTTCCATATCATAACATAGATATAAATGGTTATAGTCGATAATGTTTTTTCTCACGTATACCGTTTGACCCGATACCCCCACAAAACGGAAATCCAGGTCTCCCGCCTCGGCATCCAAAAGGCTTGACGATACGATTACCTCATCCTTACCCGTGTCCAGCTTGCACCGTCCAAGCGCGCCGTTCTCTGCATTTGTGTACCATTCATAGGCGCCTACATACCAGATTGCTGTACAACGAACAGGCTGTTCACGGAGTGGATACATTGTTTGCTCTTTCATGTCGTACACCATGGTAATGTTACCGTATTGGCCGTCATCAAACTTTATCTCTGCGTCGTAGTAAATCTTACCCTGATACACATATATGGAGTCGGGACAATCCATATCCTTCCACTCACAAATTAACTGCGCATCGTTCATGAGCAGATCGAAAGAATACAAGCTGCACGTATATATATCCCCCTTGTACCCTTCCACCGCCAAATAACAGCGGTCATCCACGACCTGACACGATCTCATCCATGATGTACGGTGATTGAATATACAAGTCTTATGGTCACAGATAGGGTCTTTGCAGATCTGCACCACCTGTCCCGTCAGCTTACTGAACATGTAACCGCCGTACTGGACGTCCAGAATCACATAATAAGGGGTATTACCAAACATATCGTTTACGTTATTATAAACCGATCGCTCCTGATCCTCCATAAAGGAAGCATACAGCTCCTCTGCTGTCCAGCCCTCGTAGGGGTTGCCCGTGATCTTGCCGTTTTCGGCATCACCTGTGGAGGGGTCTCCAATGGGAATATCGGGTGTTGTGGTGCCCGGATCGGTCACATCCCCACCGCTTTGGTTGGTGTCGGTGGGGTTGCTTTCGCCGGGATTATTTACGTCAGGCTGTCCCGCAACCGTGGTCTGCTCCCCCGTAGGCGCGTCGGTTTCATCGGGGCGGAATTGGTCGCGGCGGCTACAGGAGGCAAATACCGCCGTGACGGTCATGAAGGCTAACAAAATAGCTATGATTCGTTTCATATTCGTGATTCCTTTCATTCTTCTTTCAACTGCGGCACACCGTTCTCGTCATACTCCCAAGCATCCCCGTAGTGGAACTCCGCCCCTGCCGACTTGCAGGCACCCGCCCAGTAGGCGATGTAGGAAAGGGCGTCCTCGCGGATATCCGTGAGGTAGATGTGCTTGACCGCCGTGTTCGGGAAGGGGTTACTGCCCGCGTGGGTAGAGCCCTGCAAGACGAGGTAGGCCAGCTTTTCGCAGTCCTTGAAGGCGTTGTCGCCAATAGAGGCCACCGAGGCGGGGACGGTCACGGAAGTGACGTTGCGGAGTCCCGCCAGCGTAAAGCTGCCAATGGCGGTGATGCCCTCGGGGAGGGTAATATCTCCCTCGATCAATGCGCCCTCCACGTAGAAATTCTCCGCGAGCATGGTGGGGCTGGCATCCTGAAAGTCGATCCGCACACTACACCACTGGGCAATGTTGCCGCTGTAGTGAACATCCGTCAAGGATTCGCAGTCCTTAAAGGTGGTTCCGCTGAGGGTGGTGAGGGTCTTGGGGAGATGCAGAGTGGTCAGGTCGCGGCAACCCTCAAAGGCACCGTTGCCGATTTCGGTCACCCCCTCGGGAATGGTGATCTCGGTGAGGCGGAGGCACTTTTTGAAGGCCCATCCGTGGAGATTCGTGACGGTGGAGGGGATGGTGATGCTTTTGAGAGAGGAACAGCCCGAAAACAAGGAATCGGGGATAGACGTGATGCCCTCGGGAAGGTTGACGCTCGTGAGGCGGAAGCAGCCCTCGAACAGGGCGCGGTTGAGGGTCTGGACGGTGGAGGGGAGTTCCACCGAAACCAAGCGGTTGCAACGGCTGAAGGCGGAGTCTCCAATCACGGTCATGCCCTCGGGGATGACCACGTGGGTCAGGGTCTCGTCCCCCGTAAACGCCCCGATGGCGACACCCATGACGGTGTTCCCCTCGTGGGTCGTGGGGAGATAGATCTGGGTGTCGGTGCATTCCCCGCGACCCAGAACGAGGTATTGACCGCTGTAAGTGTCAATGCCAATCTCCAGGCCCTCGGAAACTTGGTACTCCCAGCCGCAAGCGGTACAAACCTCATTCTCCAAGGTGTGGACAAGGCAATCGCCGGTTTCGATGGAATGGGGATTGACAAAGGTGGGCTTGGTCTCGCCCTCTGTGGGCATACCCGTTTGGCAAGCGGTAAGGGCGAGCATGGTGAACAGAACCGCAAGAATAGCGATAAGTTTCATGTAGTGTTTCATATCAGTGCATCCTCCTTTCCTTTCCGGGTACTCTTCGGCGGAATCCCACCCATTGCCCCAAGCTGACCGCAAACAGCGCGGCGCAGACCGCGAGGACGGCGGCGGTGAACAGGACGAAGTAGAGTACCGACCCCGCCGATTGGGTGAGGTATTCGTGACCCGACAGGAGGGTGGTGAAGTCGAAGTAGCGGGCGAAGTCCAGCCCGAAGCGGCGGAACACGAAGGGTACGACGGTGACGAGAGCCACGGTAGCCATGGTGTTGACCGATTTCTTGGAGGGGACGGACACCGCCACGGTGATGAAGCCCAGCAGGACGACACCCACCACGCGGAGGGTCTCAAAGAGCATGAGATACTGATGGATGGTCATGTCCCAGCCAATGCCGCCGAGGATGGGCAGGCTCTGGACGGGCGCGGTAGCCGAGGCGAAGGTGTACAGCTCGGTGAGCTTGGTATGGTCGAAGTAGCCGCAGACAATGGCCATAAGGGCACAGGCGGCCACGGAGATG
>JAFQOC010000351.1 GCA_017420845.1 Clostridia bacterium | reverse complement strand
GGGGGCTTCGCCCCCTGCACCCCCGCCAAGATGCGAGCGGAATGTGAATGTTCAAACTCACCGCTAAACTGCAATTTGCAATTCAACCCGTATGCTCCCATTATACCATATTCCCCTCGAATCATGCGAAAAGCGGGATAATCGGTCGTGATTTGGGATAATCGGTCGTGATTTGGGATGATCGGTTACAGAGCTTGGCAAAAAGGGAAAAAACACCGACGGCAGGGATAGACCGTCGGTGTTCTGTTTCATTTGATCTTACAAACCATCACCAAGGCATCCTCGGTAGGCTTGGCATAGAAGCCCTTCCGTCTGCCCGCCTCGGCAAAGCCCGCTTTCTTGTACAGCTCGATGGCGGCGGTGTTGGAGACCCGCACCTCCAGAGATACCGATTCCAGCTTGGCATCCTTGGCGTGGCGGAGCAGAGCGCGGGTGATGGCGGCACCGTAGCCACAGCGCCTGTGGTCGGGGTGAACGGCGATGTTGGTAATCTGCCCCTCGTCTACCGTGATGAGCATACCGCCGTAGGCCGCAACGGTAGGCTCTGCCCCGGGGACGGTGGGTACGGTGAGCAGATAGCCCACGCCAATGCCGTCGTTGGTCAAAAGCTCCAGACTGGAGGCACTCCAGGGAGAGGAGAAGCAGAGCTTTTCCAGCTCAGCGGCACCGTTCAGATGGGCGGGGATCTTCTGCATACGGACGGGGTGGAGCTTGGGAGTCTTGGGCTTTTTGGTATCGGTAGTATGGGTATCGGTCATGTCAAAAATCCTTTCCGAGGCTCAGGCCAGACCCAGAGCGGTGTGGATGGTGTCGTCAATGGGAATGAAACGCTTGTCGAAGGCGTTGTAGAGGAAGTACTTGCCGTAGTTCACGTCGTCCAGCTTCAGATCGGTGTCGTACTCCACGTAGGTCAGAGTATAGTAGAAGCCGGGGTAGAGGACAGACTCAAAACGTGCCTTGTAGCTGCGGATGGGGGTGAGGCCGGGGTAGTCAATGGAGGTACCCGTCTCGTAGGTGTTGACCAGAGCGGCGATGGCTACGGCGTCCTCAAGGCGTTTGATCTCAAGAGAGTCGTTGCAAATGCGGAGAATGGTGGGAGCCATTTGCATGAGGGTTGGCATGTCAATGTCCGAGGCATAAACAATGTTGAAGTCCTCGGTAGCCAGCATTTTGGTGGGGTCAGTGCCGGGAATGGTGTGAAGGACGTAGGATTCTTGCTCCGTGACGTTCAGCTTGCCGTATTCCTTGACCAGAGAAATAGCCTCGTACACGGGGGAGGCATGGTTGTAGGAAATGTCGTGTCTCTCGTCGTAGAGGCCGTTTTCCCCCGATTGGAGGGTCACGCCGCAGGAGGCGAGGGACAGGATCAGGAGCAGGGAAGCCAAAACCCAAAGCAGGGGTTTGGTGAAGGCGGAAAATTTCATAGTAGGATGTATTCCTTTCGTAAGGGTATAGACCCACCTGTAGGGGGATATATCTTCAATACATCATTATACCATATATTCGTGAACAAATCAAGCATATTGGATAAGAAGTTTTGCATTTTACATTTTGATTTGTTTTCACCCCAAAAAATTCCCCCTTCCGTGGGGAAGGGGGAGGGATTCATTCTTCTGTTTCTGTTTCGGTGGTCTCGGTTTCGGCCGGATCAACCACGGTGATGACGCAGGGCTCGGGTCTGCTTCTGCCGCCCGTGGGAATATAAATACAAGTCACGGTGATGGTGGCCACACCGGGTTTCAGACCCTTTATGGTAAGGCCGCCCCACTGTTGGGTATCCAGAATTTCCTGCACATCATAGTCTACGATCTCCACAATATCCGGATGATTCACCGTGATCTCTACATCCGTGTGCTGACGTGCCCAATTGAGGTCTGTATTTCCAAATGCTTCATACGGAATAAACATAACGAAATCATCGAAGGTCTCCCCGACCTCAATTTCGAATCCGCTGCCCATGATATAGGCACGGATGCACTTTTTGGGAAATTCACCTTGTGCTTTCCGTAAAAAATTATGCGTGCTCCGCATCCGCGTCGGGCTCCAGCTTTTTGCGCCCGATCAGCACGATGGCAATGATGACGAACTGCACGACACCGCAGAGCATGGTGAGCAGGGGCGTACCCGTTCTGTAGGTGTACCCGAAGGCGGTGAAGGAGAATTCTTTCGTCAGCTCGGTGAAGATGATGCCGAAGAGCATACCCGAAAGAGAGCCGAGATTGAAGATGATCTGGTAGAAGGAGGCAAAGGAATCTCTGTTGGTCAGGGGCATATTGATGTACTGGAAGTTGGCGAAGGCCACGTTATGTCCCGTTCCCGCGAAGTGCTGGGGTACGCGGACCAGCAGGATCAGGGGGATATACAGGGGGATGGTCAGAGCCAGGGAACCCAGATTCAGGGTGAATTCCCCGGGCTGAACGAAGCCGTAGAGGATCTGGAGGGGCGCCACCACCAAAAGGGAGTAGGCGAAGACCTTGAACCAGGAGGTCCGCTCGATCTGCTTGCGCCAGAAGTTCATGAAGAGCATGAAGAAGGGGCCGTAGAGGAAGATAATGACGTTATAGAAGGTCTTGGTCACCCCAATGGTGTCCAGCAGGTAGAAGTTCAGCTGGGAGGAGTAGCAGTACATGGAGAACTGCCACAAAAAGACGATGAGCATGGTGCGCATAAACTTCTTGTTGCGCAGGGGGATGGAGATGATGTCCGTAAAGCGGGGGGTACGGACAACAGGGTACTCCACCTCTCTCGGGATGAGCAGGAAAATGACGTTGACGACACCCAGACCGAAGGCGAAGTAGCGGAGAGCCAGGATGAACCACTCGGGGAGGTTGTCGCAGAGCCAGCCCGCGCAGAGCATGAGGATGCCCGAAATGATGGCGTTGAGGAACTGAGACATCGTCATGTGGTAGGCGCGGACCTCCTCGGGCTGGAAGCGGATGTGCCAGGCGGAGTAGCCCGCCGTGGCAATGACGTTGAAGAGGGAGGAGAGGAAGGAGACCGCGATCATGCAGGCCAGCAGAGTGTTATAGTCCTGAATCAGGGCGGGAAGCAGGGTCAGACCCGCCACGTTGAGAAGATAGTAGAGGAATTTGCACACAGCCAACAGCCATCGCCGCTTGGGGAAGCGGTTCAGTAGCCCGGGGGTGAAGAACACGAGCATGGAGGCCAGAAAAGGAACGAAATTCAAAATTCCCACACCCGTGATGTCCACGCCGTAGATTTGGAGAAAATGGGTGTAAAAGATGCCCGAGGTGATGTAGACCAGAAAATACTCCACGACGGTGTAGATCAGAAGACACACACGTCCGCGGGCGTCGGGGTCGCGGAAGTTATAGACCTTGCGGAAAGTGGAAAGTGGTGAGCTCACGGCAGTAACCATCCTATTTTGATTGATATGGTAAAGAACCGAACCAGTTTATTATACTGGATTTTCGTGGCAGATTCAATGGGCAGTTTCAACAAGTTTCGCCGATTCCTTTATCTTTTTTTACACGGCGGTGGCGAGCTTACGGGTGATCCGTCTTTTGCCAGATCAGGGATCCCTCTATCTGCTTTACCGCTGCCTCGGTCTCCCGGTTGTAAAGGAACAGGGAGAACTGCCAGTCCACGGGATAGGCGTCCAGATAGTTGAAAATGGCGGTGTAGGCGCGGTCCATGGCCTCTCGGTCGGCGCCGTACTCAAAGTTCAGCACGAAGACGCTGGAGAAGAAGTCCTCGGAGATGATCTTGCGGACAAGGTAGATTTCACGGATACAGCCCTCCGAGACCTTTTCCATGTAGGCCAGAATATCGGGGAGCATATCGCGGAGCTCCTCCTCCTTGACCAGACGGTCACGGGGAGTCAGCTCACCGGCGGAATCGTGGTTGTAGGCGTGGGCAGACATCTGGGTCTCGGCGCGGCGGAGGAAGGTTTCGTACTCGTCGGCCAGACCGCACATGGTGCAGTACTCCTCCACCATCTCAAAGCCGTCCTTCATGTAGTTTTTGTTCAGGTCGATGGCGCGGTAGATGAGGTCGATGCCCTCGGTCTCGTAGCGGTGGAGCATCCGCATACCCTTGAAGTAGATGGCGTGGGCCTGGGCGAAGGGGTTCTTCTCGGTCTCCAGAATGGCATCGCACAGAGTCTCGGCCTCGGCCATCCGTCCCAGGTCGCGGTAGGCATTGATGACGGGGGAGAGCTCGGGAGTGGTGTAGCCCGTGGGATTATTCTCATAGGCTTCCACGATGCCCAGCGGCTCCAGGTACTCCCGCTTGCGGGCGGCCTCGTAGTAGGGGGTGATCTCCCCGCGGATGGTCTCCTCCACCATTTCCAGGGCGCAGGTGACCTCTTTGCCGTAGGGAGTACCCAGGTCGGGGACCCACACCGAAACGGCGGGCGCGTCGGCATCGGGGATCAGGTCGGGCCAGCTCTCGCGGAAGGTGGGATAACGGCGGCTGTTGGCGGGATGGATCTCCTTGGTGAGCAGCTCCATCCAGGCCTCATGGCGGGTGTCCAGCCCCTTGCGGAAGGCGTGACAGACGTCCCACTCATGGGGATGGTCGGGGGTCTCGGGCTCGTAGAACAGGGTGGGGATCAGGTCGTTGGCCTCGAAGACGAAGAAGCGCCACATGGCCCGCTTGCACATCCCGCTGACGGCGGCGGCGGAATCACCTGTCTCGCGGATACGGCGGTCGGAGAGACGGTCGTTGCGCATCTTGCAGGCCGTGAGGTAGAGGTCGTACTCCCACTCCAGGGTCACGTCAGCGTAGGAGAAGAACCAATCGAACACGCAGGTGGTCAGGCGGATATCGGCGGTGCCCAGCTCTCCCAGGCGGTGGCGGCGGAGGATCTCACGGTACTCCCGGGGACGGGAGAAGAAATCGAAGCAGGACAGCATGGCCTGGTAGACTTCCTCCTCGGTGAGGGCGGTCAGCAGGCGGGTGCCTACGAAGACTACGTAGGTACTGCCGAATCGGTTGACGTCGCAGTCACAGTCGCGGGTCAGCTCCAGGCGGATCGTGCCCTTGATGCCCACGGTGTCGGCCGCTTTTTTGGCCATAGCCTCCAGCAGGGGAAGCTCACCCTCGGGCACCAGCGCTTCCTTATTCAAGGGCTTGCGAAGCTGCCGGAACCGCCGCCAGATGGGCATGAAGCCGAGGAAGCCCGCGATGGCCGTGCCCACTACGAAGGCAATGGCGTGGAGTAGGTCGGGTGTGGGTTGCACCAGGCAGAGGGGGGCGGACACACCGATGGCGAAGGACAGGACGTAGTAGAGGATCAGCATGGCGACGGGTAAGGTCTCCATGTCCTTGTAGCGGGCCAGGACGGCGTCGGGATCGGCCTTGCATTCCTCCATGTGGCGATCCAGCATCTCCCGCCGCTCGGAGGGGGGCATACCGAAATGACTGCGGGCAAAGCTGCGGGCCATGGTGCGATTGGCGAAGCAGGCCAGAGCCATGGCGGCTACCAGAATCAGGAGGAGGGGCAGACCGTCAAAGCTGTCGGGCAGGAGGAATCGCAGACCCATGCCCGCGAAGGCGGAGGTCAGCCAGAAGGCCACCGAGCAGAGAGCGGTGAGGCCCGAGGTGTAGTCGAGTTGAAGGGTGTTTTTTCGCATGTAAGCTCCTTTTTGGGGGTGCGGGTATATGGTGAAGGGGGGATGGCCCCTATAGGATCAGCGGATACAAGTATAGCACAGATAGCGGGGAAAGTCAAGCGACAAAAGGAATTTTCATGTAACCAATAGTTGAATCCCAAAGCAAAAGGAGCGACCCGTCATCGAGCCGCTTCCTTGTATTAGAATGGAGTGATTCAAATGCCCTTCAAATGGCAGTTTATATGTCTGTGGTCTGACGGAAGAAGCGGTGACACGATCCACCCTCATCCGTCGCCGCCGCAGGAGCTGGCGACACCTTCCCTCGCGGGGAAGGCAAGGGCCTTGTGTTTTTCGTCATCATAAAAACCTATAGGTATCAGTATGCTTTTGGGGTATAAGCAGAGCAAAAACATACCACGTGCTCGCCTT
>JAFQOC010000350.1 GCA_017420845.1 Clostridia bacterium | reverse complement strand
GTATCTGCTCGATTTGGTGCAAAACCGCAGCATCCATCCCATGGAACGGGCGGCAGCCGGACAAGGTGAATTGCCCGAAGGGCAAGAGAGGGTGGCCTGGGCCAGTCCGTCGAGAAGGATCAAACAAATCAGATGCCCGTAGGACTATCCATTCGGCGGCTGATACCGCCAAAACTGCTTTGTACTCCGATTGGGAGGAAGCCCGAAACCTAAGGTTTCGGCGGCGTTTTGGTTACTTTGCCGCTGTTGGCAAAGTAACCCGCGTCGGAACGCGGAAAAAATCACTCCTCCATGTCGGGGACGCCGTCCCCGTCCAGATCGTGCTCACAGCCGTCGTCGCCGTCACCCACCATCTCCATGGTCCTCATACGGCGCGCCTCCTTGCACTTTTCCACCTGCTGATAGATCTGCTCCTTCACCTCTCTGGGTTTCTTCACATTCTCCAGCACCAGGGCGGGGGCGGTCTTGTCGTCCGTGGTGAACAGGGTCTTCATATCCTCTGCCGTCAAGACAACGGTATCCCCCGATACGAGGCTGCTCGTGCAGTCGGTCACCTCATCGCCGATGAGGCTCTGCACCAGGACTCTTGCGGGGATCTCGGGAAGGCGCAGGCGCATCTCGCAGTTCTCGCCGAAAACGCCGACCGTCGTCACGCCCTCGGGGATCTCGCAATACAGGATAGACTCGGGATAGTGATGATATCCGTTAATCACGCGGGGGAACACGCCGACGCTGTACGCGCCGTTCGGATGAAGAGAGGCCGCCACAAAGGGCTTGACCGCGCCTTCCACGCGGAGGGTATCAATACCGACATTGCGCGCGATCACAGCGGGGGCTCCTTGCGTAAGCTCTCTGCCGTCGGCACAGCCCCACCAGGAGTCACCTGCCCGGTACAGGCGGTTGTCGAACAACACCTCATCGCTGTAGGTCACTTTCCCGCCCGCGAACGGAGGGGCCAGTCTCTGCCAGCGCAGAGCCGCCGTGACCTCTTGCAGGCGAAAGCCTCGGTCGTCTCCCACTTCGTTGATCTCCTTTTGGCAGTAGTGGCTCCGCATGACACCGCAGGAGCAACCCAGCACGGCGTTCACGTAACACTCATCCTCGCCGTTGACCACAGCTCCCGACCACGCAAGGAGGGTGCCCACACGGTCCAGGGTCGTGGGGATACACAGGGCGTTCAGCACGTCGTAGCTGCGGAACACGTCGGAGAAGGCCATGACCTCTCTGGCGTTCGCGGCCACGTGCTCTTCTCCCATATAGCGGCCCCTGAGGGCGGCGTCGGGGTGGTCAAAGGCGTTGACCGGGCTCATACCGGTGGCGTGCTCGATGACCAGAGCGGGATACAGCTCATGCCCCAGCTCGGTCAGCATACGACGAAAATCGGGATTTCCTCCGTGAACGCCCCAGTCCACCTTCCAGTAGGTGACCTCCGCCTCCAGGCTCCAAAGGATACGCTCGGTCCAGTAGGCTTTATCCACGTCTCCGAGAGGGGCTGTGCAGTCGTCTGCCGCCCGTTGCGCCGCGATCCAGATCCCAAGCCCCTTCCAGCCCAGAGCCTTGAGCTTTTCGTTGATGATCTTCATGCGCTGAGCCGGTGACTGACCCTGGTGGAGGGGAACCGCTCCTCGCTCATCATGAGAGAGCCGAATCTGGAATGATGGCTGTCGGGATGGATCCCGTAGTCCACGTCCCAGCCGTCATCCATGAGAAAATACAGATCACAGCGGACCTCGGGATACTGGTGGGCGTAGCCGTTCTCGCCGAAGACCAGCTCCTCGTTCAG
>JAFQOC010000349.1 GCA_017420845.1 Clostridia bacterium | reverse complement strand
TTTCTCTGGAGACCCCCATCGGAGAGGAGGAGGACAGCCATCTCGGTGACTTCATTCAGGACGAGGACACCCCCGCTCCTGCGGATGCCGCCTCTCAGACCATTCTCCGCGAGGTCATTGAGCGTGAGCTCCACACCCTGACCCCCCGTGAGGAGCACGTTATCAAGCTCCGCTTTGGCCTGTACGACGGCCGTACCCGTACCCTGGAGGAGGTAGGTCAGGAGTTTAACATCACCCGCGAGCGTATCCGCCAGATCGAGGCCAAGGCTCTGCGTAAGCTCCGCCATCCCAGCCGCGCCCGCCATCTGAAGGGGTTTTTGGACTGATTTGTTCCTTTTGACGGATGACTTTGAGGCGAAATGCGGATTTTTTCGTGATTCGGCTTAAAGAACAATGGTAAAAAACGGCGTTTTGCACAACAAAATCGGCGTTTGAGACAATAACGAGATCAAGGAATTGTGCCTTGTGTTATAAAATGATTGGCGTTTTTTCTTCTCCGTATGCAAAAGGGGGGAAGAAAAAACGCCAATGTTCATAAGTGTTCAAAAATTTCACTTGACAGATTCACAAAAATAGTGTACAATATATGGGTATAAAAAGCGGCAGATTGCCCCTTTCTCGTAGGGGTTGCTCTGCCTTCAAGGAGGAACGAGTATGAACAAGAAGCTCATATGCTTGACCATGGGCATATTGATGTTGCTGACCTGCGTGTTCGCAAGCTGCACTCCCACGACGAATGACGATCTCGCCACCGAGAGCACCGTGGATAACAGCGCGAAGACCATCGTCATGTGGGTCATCACCGATGACGCTACCGACGCCACCGCGAAGGAAGCCGTCAACGAGGCTTTCACCAAAATCACCAAGGCTAAATTCAAGACCAACGTGATCATTAAGTACTGCACCGAAGAAGAGTATTACGATAAGCTGGAGGAGGCCATCGAGACTGCCCAGCACGATATCGAGATGCAGGCCAAGGCCGAGAAGGAGCTCCGTAAGTACCTCAAGCTCCATAAGGGCGAGAAGGAAGTGGCCGAGTTGACCGCAGACTTCTACGTCGAGTACCCTGACTACGCCAAGTACGCCAAGGTCGAGGAGGAAGAGGACGAGGACGGCGAGGCTGTTGAGACCGAGGAGGAGACCGTCCTCAACGAGTACGGCATCGCCGAGATCAAGTACCCCGATCCCAAGGAAAATCAGGTGGACATCTTCTACCTGTCCGGCTACGATAAGTACATGGAGTACTACAACTCCGAGTGGCTTGCCCTTCTGGGCGAGGAGCTTTCTACCTCCTCCAAGAAGCTGACCTACTACATCTCCACCTCCTTGCTCCAGGGCGTGCAGATCGAGGGCGGCGTCTACGCCATTCCCAACAACGTCCCGATCGGTGAATACACCTACATGATGATCGACAAGGCGCTGTTCGATACCTACTACCAGAAGATCGACAAGGTCGGCTCCGTGCTGGATCTGAGCATCTTCCTCAACGACGTCCGTAACTACAACGCCGCCGCCGGCAAGACCTCCGAGGATGAGGGCTACGTGGTTCCTCTGGCCGCTACCTACGAGGAGTGTCTCAAGATGCTGTGCTGGTACTGGGATCTGTCCTATACCGACCAGTCCGTATACAACACCTATTTTGATGAGGCCACCGGCCGTAACTACGTGGTCAAGAAGCAGTATGAGGTCAAGGAGACCATTGTCGACGAGAACGGCAAGGAGAAGACCGAGACCACGACTGTGGTTGTCAACTCGGTTCAGGCTGACAAGCTGTACAAGACCAACGAGAAGGGCCAGTTCCTGGATAAGGACGGCAACGTTCTGAACTACCGCTACGCCACCGACGAGGAAGGCGGCTGGATCTTCGACGAGAAGAAGGAGACCTACTCCTACGGCTCCGCCGGTAAGGGTTCTCTCTACCTGGTGGATGAGAACGGTATCACCGTCACCGCTGAGAACGACCTCCGCGTCATCGACGAGGAAGCCGAAACCAAGACCGACGCCGACGGTAATCCCCGCTCTACCTACTACTATTCCTTCAACGATGATGCTGACTTCTCCATCCTGGGTACCATGATGAAGGACGCTTCCAAGCGCTCCCGCGGTAGCATCAATCTGGGCTTCAACGCTCTGTTCACCAACAGCGAGTATCACGATCTGTACGCGACTCTGAAGGACTACGAGTATCAGGAGTTCTACGGAGAGGTCAAGGAAGGCCAGTCCGCCGCCGTTTCCTTCGTGAAGGGTGACGCGCGTATCAAGCAGGAGTACGAGGAGAACGGTATCTATGTGGGCGAGGACGGCAAGGAGTACTATGTGGTGATCGCTGAGTACCCCGAGGCAACCGAGGAGGAGCTCTACGGCAACATGTTCGCCGTTTACGCCAACTCCAACTATCTGTCCCGTGCCATGGAGGTCATTACCTACCTGAACACCAACAAGGAGCTCCGCGATCTGTTCCAGTACGGTCTCAAGGGCTACCACTATGATATCAACGATGACGGTACCGTCCGGCTGCTGAACGGCGGTGAGAAGGGTATCTACCGTATGGATCTGGAAAAGACCGGTAACTGCTTCATCGCCACTCCTACCGAGGAGATGGGCGCCAACGCTTGGGACTACGCCAAGATCCAGAACAACGATTCTCTGATCAACCCCCTGCTGGGCTTTGATTTCAACGTTTTGACCGCCGACAGCGACTACGCCCTCGACGTTGCTCTGATCGACCGTATCGACGAGCTGAACGCAGAGGCTCTGGCTCTCATCAACGAGTGCACCTCCAAGGAGGAGCTCATGATCCTTATGAGCGATACGCAGGACGGCCTCATCCGTAAGCACTCTGCCAGCGCAGGTGACGTCAAGCTCAACAAGGCTACCAACCCCACCTACGATCCTGAAATGCCTGCCGGACCCGAAGTGCCGGATCAGGTTGCCGATAAGTCCGGTAGCTCGCCCTACACCATTTACGAGAGCTGGCTGACGACCTACGGCTACAAGTACGTAGCCGCCACGGAGGACTGATCCATCCGGATTCGTTTCCCAATCGGAATAAACCGATAGAAGCTACAACGTTACAACGTAACAATGAAAAGAGCGATCACAAACCTGTGGCCGCTCTTTTCTGTGTCAAAGGAGATTCATTGTATGCAAAAACAGAAACCATATACCCACTTGATCTGGGATTTCAACGGTACCATTCTGGACGATATCCGTCTGGGGATCGATTGTGTCAACGAGATGCTGGCCCCTCGCGGACTACCCGTGATTCCGGATGAGGACACCTATCGGGAGATCTTTGGATTTCCCATCGACGACTACTACCGCCGTCTGGGCTTTGATTTTGAAAAAGAGGATTACGATACCGTTCTTGCTCCTGAATGGGTAGCCAAATATCTGGCCGGGGAAGGGAATTGCACCGTAATGCCCGGCGTTACGGAGACTATCCAAGCTGTGAAGGCACTGGGGATTCCCCAGGTGGTGCTTTCGGCCTCAAAGGTTCAACAGCTGACCGGCCAGCTGGAACGTTTGGGCCTGCTGGGGGAATTCGAGGAGGTCATCGGTCTGGACAATATTCATGCCCGCAGCAAAAAGGCCCAAGCTCTGGAATGGATGGCCGCCCACCCGGATGCACGCCCTCTGTTTGTCGGAGATACCGAGCACGACGCTGACGTGGCCGACGCCGTGGGAGCGGACTGCCTGCTTTATACGGGGGGGCACCAGTCGCAAAAGCGTCTGCAAGCCTGCGGTAAGCCTTTGATCACGGATATCCGCCGGTTGATAGCGTATCTGGAATAAGAAAAGAACACAGCCTACCGGATCGTGCCGGTAGGCTGTTTATAAGGATCTGTATGGAATTATTCTGCCTCGGTGGGAGCCTCAGTATCGGCGGTGGGAGCCTTGATGCAGTCGTTGCTGATGTAGTACTCCTTGATCTCCACGACGGGCTTGCCCTCGGCGTCGGTCTCGGTCTCGGAAACCACCTCATACTTGATGCGGCTCCACTTCTCGGAAACGGCCACGCGAATGACCTTGGTGCCCTGCTTCAGACTACCGCGAATGGAATTGTTGCTGGCGGTAGAGGGGTAGGAACGGACGTTAACGGCGGCCTCGGAGATCTCGACCTCCTCATCCTCGCAAGGGGTGAAGGTATCCAGAACAGAAGCGTCTGCGGCAACGGTCTTGGCGATGTAGCACTCCTTGTCCTCACCGTCCACGGAGTAGACGATGCGGTACCAATTCTCGCTCTCGCCGGTCACGTCCAGAAGCTTGCCCTCCTGAGGCCAACCCACGGCGTTGTTATCAGCAAGAACGGTGGAGGTACGGACGGTAGCCACGGCGGTAAAGACCACGACCTTCTTGGTCACGTCCACGAAGGTGGGGTTCTGCTCGGTGGGATCGAACTGGGTATCTTCGGGCTCCTGAGGGGTGGTAACCTGGGATGTTACGTCGCTGCCGAACTCGTCGGTGCCGACGACAATGTAGGAATCGTTGGTGTCCTGAGTGTCACCGGATTCATCGGTGGTCCCGGGATTTTGGTTACATGCGGTGGCAGAAAGCAGCAGGAGCGCGGCGGTCAGCAGGACTAACAGTTTCTTGTTCATTTCAGTGATCCTCCTCTTTTGATCATCAATTATTTTCTATAACGCAAATAAGGCAAACATACAGCGCTGTTTGCCGAGGTGTGGTTGTGAGCACAATATAAGCGTCTACAGTGTACAAAAGTATTATAGCACAATATCTCATGGTTGTCAAGGGTTTCCGGGAAAAGGAAACAATTTATTTTTAATTTTTAATCATTACTTTTTTCGGAAACAGCGGGGCATTTTTCAAAAAAAGTTGTCTTAATAAGTGAAGGCACATGATTTCATAAAAGGAGAATCGACATGAATAGCACAGATGAACGACTATCTGATAACCGGATCATAGAGCTCTACTTCTCCCGTGATGAGCGCGCCATAACCGAAACTGACCGTCTCTATGGAGGCTTTTGCATGCGGTTATCCTTGGGTATTCTGGATGATCGCCGCGATGCTGAGGAATGCGTCAACGACACATACCTGAAAACATGGAACTCCATTCCACCGAATCGCCCCCATTCCCTTCGCGCCTATCTCGGACGCATTGTGCGGAACATTTCCCTCAACCGTTACAAGGCCAACCGCGCCGCGCGTCGCAACCGCGAGCTGGAGATATCGCTGGAGGAACTGGGAGATTGCATTCCCATGCGGGACGAAGAGGCAAGTCTGCTTCCAAGCTTACTAAATCAATTTCTGGAGTCATTGACTCAGGAAGAACGAATCTTGTTCTGTAGCCGCTACTGGCACGGTGAAGCTGTCAAAAATATTGCCAAGCTTCACGGTCTAACGCCCAAGGCAGTAACCATGCGCCTGTCCCGCACAAGAGAAAAACTAAAAGCATTCCTGAACGAAAGGGGGTATAAACTATGAATACCATTCTGATCGCCGAAAAGCTTACCGATATAGACGAGCGCTACATCCTGGAGAGTGATCCTACGGTAGGTGTCGTTTTGTCTGGGCCGTCTCGTTTTGCTGCCTTGTCTCGCTTTCTAAGTAATGGAGTGGGAGCCGCTGTGATCTCCGGCGTCGTAGCTTTAGGTGTGCTAGTTGCCATCGTGATGGCAGGACGCAATCCGCCTAACCTGCCGCCCGTCAGCACCGGGGATTCCACAGTAAGTGAGACTGCCGAAGATGAAACCACTACCGAGCCTGTGACCGAGGATGTTACCGGGGACACCGTTATTGATACCCCTGAGGAGGCCGAAGCCCGTAAGGACGAGTTGATTGCCATTCTGGATGCGCTGGATTACAAGTGGAACATCCTTGCCGATCCGTCCTACTACTTCGACCAGTACGCCCCCGTCAAGGATTTCGGAAAGTACGGCGTACCCTACATGCTGGACTACATCATGGAGCATGAGGGAGAGACGGATGCCGAGGAGATGAAGCGGCTGGGCGTGATCCTGCATTTTGCGTACCATAATCTGGGAATCACGGATACGAGCGGTTGGCATCGCCCGGATCCGTATTCGTCAGATCTGTTTGACAATACAAAGTGTTTGATGGATCATTTGGAGGAGTACGGATTAAGAGTCAATACCGAAGATAGCATTGCCTCCGAGGAAAGCTCCTCCGAAACAGAACCTCAATCCTAAGATGTTGACCTTTTGCACATTTATTATTGCTTATTTTGCAAAATATTGTTGACAAATCACATATTCCTTGCTATTATTATAATGGGGATATTTATCCTCATAAAAAAAGAAAGGAATGTATTACCATGCGTAGAAACAACAAAACAACAGATCCCCGAACGACCGTTTTTCTTATCTTCCTGTCCGTTTTACTTGTTTTTACCTCCCTTCCTGCGTATGGAATGGAAACTCCTGATGACAACACAGCACCTGCACAGGATATCCTTTCTCCCGCAGAAGATGTGTTCGTGATAGCCGAAGACACGACCAAGCGCAGCGAGTTTGAAAAGCACTACTATTGCTCCGATGGCTCATTCGTAGCCGTCACGTATCCCGAGTCGGTACACTACCAAGACACAGACGGTAGTTGGATAGACGTAGACAACCGTCCGGCGCTTAACAATGTGGATAGGACGTACGAAATGGAGAACGGTGATTTCAAGGTTTCATTCCCGAATTACTCATCCGCCTCCGACAATACAAGCTCTATGTATGCGAGCTTCGTATCTCCCCAGGATCGGCTCGTAACTATGGAAACCGGGGATTATGTTCTCTCATGGTCTCTCACGGCGCAAAAGCCCCTGACCGCATCGGGAAGCATGAGTATGACTGCCACAAGCAACGCAACTCTTCATACACTGTCTGTCAGCTCTGCGTCAGACCTGTACGCCATCAGTGAGTTGAAGTCTATTCCCGGAACCGAAGAATTCGGGTTTGCGGAGCAAGTGAACATGAAAGACAAGACGGTTTTCGAGCTTCCCCGTGCTTCGGGAAAAATTGCCGTAAACAATATTTTCGGAGCTGATGAACCCGTTTCTGTTGAATATACGGTTTACCGCAATAAGATTGAAGAAGACATCTACATCCATGCTCCCACCGATATCGAAGCATACTCCATGGTCGTGAACTGCGGAGAACTGACTCCCTATCTGAACGAGGATAACAGCGTAGACTTTTTGGATGAAGATGGCGAAATGATCTACCACATCAGCATTCCGTATATGGTAGATGCCGTATGTGAAGCAACGCAAAGCATTGAGGTTTCGCTGATTCATAAAGGATCGGAATGTGTGATTACCTACACACCTGATCAGGCTTGGCTGAATGACGAGGCTCGTGTGTACCCCGTTATGCTTGACCCCTCTGTGACCACCAACGAGTACACCGGCGCGATCTACGATACGTATGTGGAAGAAAACACCACAACAAACCATTCCTCGGAGCAAGCCCTGTATATCAGCAAGAACGGGAATAATCGCAGAAAGGCATTGATATTCGTCCATAAGCTCCCCAGTATTGATCCTTCTGTCCCAATCACGTCAGCAACCCTGACTCTGAATACCGGCGCGTACGTTTATACGGATGTGCCCGTTAAACTTGAGTCTTTCAATACGACCTTGTTCGTGGACTATATAAACTATTCAACACTGGTTCCGTACACTATGACTACCGTCGCTACCGATACATTGGTGGCATATTCGGATGATGATCCGTTGAACTGGGATAGCAAGCAACTGTGTTTTGATCTTACTGATCACATATCTACTATGTATCAACAGATATCGACAACTTTTGCTGCGCGGTTTGCTTTGTCCCTTCAGGACGAAAATAGCACGTTGCTATTCCCCTCAATCTATTCTGTAGATGCCACGGACGTAAGTCTTCGCCCGTATCTGACGGTTACGTACGGATATACCATACCCGATGAATTGAAAAACGATTGCATCATTGCCCTCTACAACGGTTCAAGCATGGGTTATCTGTATCCTCACAGCGGACTCCTGGGGAATAATAACAATATTCTCCACTATAACAACGTATCTCCCGATTCTCCCTATGCCCAGTTTATTCTATCCAAAAATCCAGCTACCGGCGGTTATACCTTGACACCTGCGGTTGCCCCTGCCTCCGGCTACAAGGTCACAGCCGATACGAGCACGAAGCGCGTGTATCTGCACTCGGATGATGATCCAAGTAAGCAGGAATGGTTAATTGTTCCGCACATGTACGGGTATCGCATCGTGCTACGGACAGATATGCAGTATGCCTTGACCGCTGTGGGTTCTCCCTCCGGGTATAATAACGATCAGACGATTACAACCGACGGGCATGTTATTTTGAAGAAATTTACGGGTACTTTGTTGGCTGATATGATGTGGCATATTCAAACGAAGAGTATTTTTTGGAGCGATGTGATAGCACTGAACTGGCATATTACAGGATCTACTTTTGAAGCGGAATTCACTGTTCGTGAAAGTTCAGAATACGATTTGTGTACTTTCAGCACAAGCTATACAGGAGACCACGGAACCAATATTTATCTATATAATCAAACAGGAACGATACTTTCGGGTGCAACCCACATCAATGAAACCGAAGACAACTTGATGGATGAATATGCACAAGAAGAAAAGGTTCCCAGAGCATCAATTATGAATTATCCTTTGTCAGTAGGGATAATATACCGAATAAAAATAACGCAGTACGATAGTATTGATACATTAAATTGCTACTTTACCATACGAAAAGCAGGGAGCAGCGTAGATCGTTTTGAAATAAAAAATTACAGCGAAATACCTACACCGGAGGGGACTATCGATTACAGCAATCCTCCCCTTATTTATAACTGTACAAACTATGCTATAAGCGAATACCTAAATCATGTTCTCGGCACAGACATCAAATATAATAATCACGAGGAATTTGTCGGATATGACAACGAAAATGATACTATTATAAGAGCATTTCAACAGCAAGGATTTACAAAACAGGATTATTATTCCCCAACGTGTATCATTCTTTATTTGTCTCCTGAAGGGGATAATGCACATTACGCATTATCATTAAACGGGGTGATAACAGCGAAATTAGGTTATGGTCCACTTGTAAAGCATGCTTCCCATGATCCGTACTTTAACAGTTATTGGACACCAATATGCTATTTTGTTATCAGCGAATAAAACATTAAAAAAATGCGGAGGATCCGTTCATGAGTCTATTACGATCAATATGCCTAACATTAAGCATATACATGCTGGCGCAATTTAACTGTGCAATACCACAAGTCGATACCCAACACAACAATATTAAAACTGATTATGCTCTCAATGTCCACTCTCTGTCCAACCAAACCAACGAAAACAAAATCTCCACCCTATCAAAGGACGATATATACAAAACGTTGGATGAATTCAACTTGGATGATTACATGTATTATGGTATTATCAATGATTATTATCCCGAGGCTCCTTCACTCGGTAGTTGGGAATTACAACGGGCATATTCTGTGATTGCCTCGCTCGGCATAGAGGCTGTCCCCTATATACTTGAATATCTCATCGACAGTCAAGATGTATATGACGCATATGCCCTTACTAATGATACAGATTATTTTCCAGAATACCAAGATCGTTGCTTCCTATTGTCTACAGCATATGATATGCTGGGAGTTAAGGGACATTATTCGATCCATTGGATCAGCCCCAATGGGCAAGTAAACGGGCGAGATAGTTTTGTTCTATTAGCACAATATCTTCTTGATTACATCAATGAAAATGGCCTTTGCCCCATCTATCCCTTTGCCTCTGCCGCGGACGCTACTGTTCACTGCGATAAGATCACCCGTCAATTAGAGGATTCCATGGGTTCATTCCGTTGGATTCTAGCCAAAGACCTTGACGGCTATCAGGCCGACGCCTCCCTCGTCACCGTCTTCGGCCCCTACGCCGTCCCCTATATCCTCGACTACATCCTCTCCCACGAGGGTAAAACCCTCACCCCCGACGAGGAGATGAACCTCGGTGTCCTACTCCACTGCGCCTACAGAATGTTAGGTGTGGAAACAACAGCCGAATGGCATATGCCCGCTGAACCCGTCGCATCCACAACCGATCCCTTCCCCTATGCCCGAGAACTAACCGCTCATTTGGGTGAATACGGGCTGGATCCCGTTCCGTAAGAATTTCGCCGAAACGGTCAGTTCGTCTGATCGTTTCGGCTTTCTTTTTTTGCATAAACCAAAAGGAATTTCGCATCCTTTTTGATCCCCAAAATATTCTTTATTATAGCTTCAGTCAAAAAGAAAAATGAAATCGAGACATGGGAGGGAGGCATATGAAGCACATTCAAGCCTATCGAAGGTGGACCGGTAGAGGAAACGGTATGGCCGAGGCCTACCGGAATATGAGCTTTATTCTATTTCGTACCGATAGCGACGGAACCGAAATTCTGGGCTCCCGTTGTCCGGACCCCAAGGAATTTGCCGTGGGAAAAAGCTTTCTGGCGGCTATGGAGGCAGAAGTGGACATGATCCGCTATCTGGACTCCTCCGAAGGGAATGCCCTCCCGTTGTTTCTGGAAACAAGAACGGGCATGGGTATACTGATCAAGCACTACGATCTTCACGCCGGAATCGGCCTGTATCTGCAGATCCATGAAAGCCCGGTAAGCCTGTCCCGACTTCTTCGCGGGGGCGCGTTGACAGGCGAGGGGGCAGAGTACGGCTTATCTGATGGGATTGACCGAAGGGGCGAGATACAGAGGCGGGACGAACAGGGCTACCCGATCCTGTTGGATGCCTGGTCGGCGGTACGGGATTACCGTCGGCAGAACGGATTGCTCCACACGGACGGCAAAGACTTTCTGTCATGTCGTGAGTTGGAGGGCGTGATGGATTCCATGGCCGCTTTTGTGGGATGCGTTCCCCTATGGGATTCCGAAAACGGCCAAGAGCCGTCTGAGCCCACCCACGTTCGCTGTTACAGACCGCTTCTGTTGGAGGCCCTTCTCCTCTGCCTCCTTGCCGAGGTCCGAAGCCAATCTGCCGATGGGACGTTTGCCTGTCGGGTAGACTCGTTGGGGGAGGAGCAACGTCTGTTTTTGGAGCTCTCCTATGCCATCCGGCCCAAGCAGCTCTTATCGAAGGAGTATGGTTATACGCAGGAGGCCCGTCAGCATCTGGAGCGGGTGGCGGATCTGGGTGGACTGGAGCTACACGCTCACGTGGAAAAGCCCTCGCGGAAGGGTAAACAGATGGGCGTTTTGCCACGGACGGTGCTTTGCCTGGAATGGCTGCGCGATCCGGCCCTGCTTCCTACCGGTGACCTGAAGGCAGGATTGCGATTGCTGTACGGGAATCGGGAGACGTAATACTCGTTTCCGATTAAAATCTTGAACCTTGTCTGCCCTCTCCGTCATGCCAAGGGCGTGCCACCTCCCCCAAAGGGGGAGGCTTATGCAAGGCTCTCCCTTTGGGAGAGCTCCCGCGAAGCGGGAGAGCTCCCGCGAAGCGGGTGAGCTCCCGCAAAGCGGGTGAGAGGGCAAAACAAATTCAAGGTTTTAAAAGCAAATTCGTATAAGAAGAGCGCTGATTATGGATCGTTGAGCGTGAATCGTGAATTGTTCATGTAAAAAAAGACGCACTTCCATGGAAATGCGTCATTTTTTCTATTTGATGCTTCTTAAAACAAGGGAGGCAGGATGTGAAAGTGTGTCAGTACGAAGATCAAGGCGGCTTGCAACAGGATGATGCAAGGGATGCCTACCATAAAAGAGAAATGCTTGGTCTTGTGGCGGATGACCAGCATACAGAGAAACATGGCCACCGAGCCTCCCAGAGCCGACCAGATAAACAGGGATTTTTCGGGAATGCGGAGTTTGACGTTGTTTTTCTTGGAGATGGTTTTATCGTAGATGCAGACCACCACCGAGCAGAGGGAGATCAGGGCGATATAGGCCAGTAGAATGAGCCAGGGCATGGGGAGGGGCAGATTCGGCATGGAAAAACTCCTTTCAGAATGGGAGAGCGGGGCAGTCGCCCCGCTCTTTTGGAGGTTTCTTTACTTTTTGGCGTTATCCTTCAGGGAGACGACCTGGTTGAAGGTGTTCTCGTTCTTGGTATCCTTGCAGAAATAACCGAAGCGAACGAACTGGTATCTCTCGCCGCCCTCGGCACTCTCCAGA
>JAFQOC010000348.1 GCA_017420845.1 Clostridia bacterium | reverse complement strand
GACGGTCGTTTCATTGACCAGATCGGCTACTACAACCCCCAGACCAACCCCGCTGAGGTCAAGATCGACGCTGACAAGGCAAAGGATTGGATGTTCAAGGGTGCTCAGCCCACCGAGACTGTCAAGTCCCTGTTCAAGAAGAACGGCATCATTGACTGATTCCCACGGAGTTAAGTCATGGCAGAGCTTCAAACGACCTTACACGACATCGCTGCCGCCATTGTCGATAGTCCCGACGAGGTGAAGGTCGTCCGTGAGGAGGATGATACCACCATCACCCTGACCCTTACGGTCGCCCCCGACGATATGGGCATGGTGATCGGCCGTCACGGTCGCATCGCCAAGGCCATCCGTACGGTCATCAAGGCAGCCTCCGCCGAGTGCGGAAAGCGGGTCAACGTGGAGATCAGAGACTGATCCCACCCCCGCAAAGAAAGCAGACCCACAGAGCCGAAATGGCAAGTGGGTCTGTTTTTTATGACGGTTTTTCAAAATTGGAAAATAAATGTGCAAATTATAGGTTGACAACATCCTAAAAATGGTGTATAATACATGTACATACCTATGGGAGGTGATCTATATGAACATCAATACCAATCAGATCGTTTCCATTTCGGAGGCCAATCAGAATTTCTCCCGCGTGGCCCGCATGGTGGATAAGAACGGTGAAGTGGTGATCTTCAAGAATAATAAACCCAAATATAGGCTTGTGGATATTGAGAGCGATACCACCATCGAAATGACAGACGACGAAAAGATCGACTTTGTCGCCGCCCGCGTTTTGAAGCAGTACCGCCGCGCTTTTGAGGAGCTGGCCAAATGATCAAATTCAGTCAGGAAAAGGTGCTTTTGCTCCATAAGCTCATCACCGCGGAAACGGGGGGAGACCCGAATGTTCGGGATATCGCCCTGCTCAACAGCGCGTTGGAATCCGCCTTTCAGACCTTTGACGGACAGGAGCTGTACCCCACAAAGGAGGAAAAGGGCGCGCGCATCGGCTATGCCTTGATCTCCAACCACGCCTTTGTGGATGGAAACAAGCGGATCGGCATGTACGTTCTTCTGACGTTTCTGGAAACGAACGGCATTAAGATCCACCCCACCGTGGACGATGTGGCCCGTGTCGGCCTCGCCGTGGCCGCGGGAGAAATGCAGTATGAGGATCTGTTGGAGTGGATCCATGACAACAAATAGATCCTTGCTTTTCGTGCCAATGGCATACGAAAACAGACCCACAGAGCCGAAATGGCAAGTGGGTCTGTTTTTTTAGCCTTCTTTTAGGGAATGAGCGGTCAATATTCATCGGGACGGGGCGACCGAACTGCATTGGGCCACAGATCGGTTTCACGGTGCCAATGCTCCTTGCCAACAACGGAGAACACGTCCTCTCCCTCCCGCGGATAGAGAAAGCATTTGCCCTCATGCTCATGGCTCATGAAAAAGCAGGTGCCGTCGGATCGGTAAAAATGCTTAAAGGCCGGCTGCTCGTAGTTCCATCCGTCCCATACATCGTGTGTGTTCTCGATCAGGATCTGATATAGCTCCGGGCAGGTGCGGTAGAAATGCAGATCCATCGCGATACCGCCCACGCACAACCGCCCAAGGCGGCGCGGCGGCGCGTACTCAAAACAGGACGGGTCAACTGTGATCTCATAGGGCTTGAGCTTTTCCGTCCATTGTACGTGAGGCGAAAACCATATGCTGAAATAGTCCGAATACGCAAAGCAAACGCGGAGCAGTTCCTCGAAATCAGGACCTTCGATCGTATAGTCTTCGTCCTCGGTCATTAAGTCTGTATCAAAGAAAACGTAATTCATGATTGGCTCCTTTGCAAATGTGATCAGTCATAGTCGCCGTCGATTGTGATGTGTGTTCTTGTCTCGGAAAACCCCTTGCACACCAAGGGAATTCTCTCAATCAGATCGCTGGGCAGCATGCCGTACTCTCCCAGCTCGTGAGCCGCCAGATCCCCCGCCCGCGCGTGGAGATACACCCCCGCCGCCGCGATCTCGGTGACGGTGAGATCCCCCCCGATACGCGCTCGATTCTGTGCCAGAAGGGAGCCGATGACTCCCGCCAACGCGTCGCCGCTGCCGCCTTTGGCCATGCCCGCGTTGCCTGCGGTGCAGATGAATACCTCGCCCTTGGGGGAGGCGATGACGGTGTGGGCATCCTTCAGCACCACCGTCACCCCCCACGTGGCCGCGAAATCCTTCGCCACCTCCACGGGGGCAGCCAAAATTTCGGGAACAGTCTTCCCGCAGAGGCGGGACATCTCCATGGGATGGGGAGTGACGATCACCTGCCTGTGATGGGCGAGCAGATCTCCCCACAGGGAGGGATCCTTCACCGCGTGGTTGATGCCGTCGGCATCCAGTACGACAGGGGGAACCGTCCCGTCGGCGGGACAGACCTTCAGCACGCTTCGCAGAGTCTCGCGAGATAGGTCAGACACTCCCAGCCCGCACCCCAACACCAAGGCATCCCCCTCGGTACAGCCCGCCGCCCGTTCGGGGGTGTCGTACACCGACACGATGGCCTCGGGGGCGGAGATCTGCAACACCACCCGGTTACATTCCGGTGTCAACACCCGCACAAGCCCCGTCCCGCTCCGCAGAGCCCCGCGGGTAGCCAGCACCGCCGCCCCGCTCATGCCCTCGGAGCCGCAGAGCAGTACCACCCACCCGTAGGTCCCCTTGTGGGAGCGCCGCTTGCGGGGAGGCAGGACACGGCGGAGCAGAGCTTCATCGGCAAGACGGGCGTAGGGCTGACTGGCGGGGGTCAGGTCGATACCCAGATCGGCTACGGCGATCTCCCCGCACAGGTCTGCCCCGGGGTAGAGCAGAAGTCCCGCCTTGAGGGCCTGCATGGTGACGGTGGCTGTGGCGGGAAGGGCGACGCCCATGCTCGCACCCGTATCGGCGTTGACTCCCGAGGGAATATCCACCGATAAAACGGGTCGCTTTGCTTGGGACACGGCTTGCAGAAGGGAAGCGATCTCTCCCTCGACGGGTCTGTCCAGCCCGATACCGAAGATCGCGTCCACGACCACGGAGGCGTCCTTCAGTGCCTCCCTCCACTGGCTTACGGGGGAAATGGGGATTCCCGCTTCACAGGACAGACGGTACTGACGGGCGCATTCGGGGCTCATGCGGAGCTCGTCGGGGAAGCCCTCGGGGGTGAGTCTGCCCGTATAGAGTATCGCGACCTCGCGAGGATGGCCGCAGGAGCCGTCGGTGAGGAACCGAGCCATGGCGAAGCCGTCCCCTCCGTTGTTGCCGCTACCGCACAAAAGCAGGATTTTTCCCGCGGGGAACAGATCGGCGCGGTGATGCAAAAAAGCGGCGGCCTTTGTGGCGGCTCGCTCCATGAGGATTTGGGAGGGGACGTGCAGGGTGTCTATGGTGTAGTCGTCGCAGGCCTTCATTTGGGCGGCGGTCAGGATGGGAGCATAACGCATGGGAGTAGGTCCTTTCGGAATGGTGGTG
>JAFQOC010000347.1 GCA_017420845.1 Clostridia bacterium | reverse complement strand
GGGCGACGTATGATCGTGACGGTGCGGGGAGCGGGGTATCGGATGGACATATGAGAATTTGAACCGTCATACGGAAACCGTCCCTTGCAGACAAGCAAAGGGACGGTTTTCCGTATGGGTATCGCGCGAGGGCTGTAGGCAAGGACAGGTACGCCCCTTGTGATTGATGAGGGTGTTGGACGAGATCATCCTTGAAGAAATCCGCAAGGTCACCTACTACGCTCGCGCACAAACCCGTGAGTTCGTCAGCTTTATAAATCAAAAAAGCTCTGCGGAAAACCGCAGAGAGCTGAATGCAAAGATGGTTGAGTTGGCAAGTCTTGAAAGACGAAACAACGAGTTAAACGCTCTGTTCAGGCGACTCTATGAGGACAATGTTCTCGGTAAGGTCACGAACGAACAGTTCCGTATGCTCTCCGACGGTTACAACACCGAGCAACGAGAGATCGCTGAGCGACTTCCAAACACTTCTTCACGATTCACTATTACTTATTACTTGCCAAAAAACGACAAGAGGTTTTAGTGAAAAGTGAAGAATGAAGAGTGAAAATTTTTGGCTGCCTTGTAACAACCTCAGTTGAACAAGCGAGATAGACCTTGATTCTCTGTAATGAAACGCCCAATTTATTATTGTCGCAAAAGGATTAATGCGCTTTACTACGCCTTCCTTTTTAGGGGTTGTCTTTGCGGTTGTTTTTCAAAAAATTCCACACGAAATCCTCGATTTCTTATCAAAAATACATCTCCAACGCAAGCTTACACCCTATCACATTATGCCTAAATCCCAGCTCTTTAGGGTCAATATCACAGTCCTGCCGATAAATACAAAAGACCTGATGATCCAAGTCATCAGGCCTTTTCTTATCTATGCAGTTGTAGTAGATCTCCACTTTATCATCGTACAGGATCACTTGTTTTCATGGGAGCAATCTCCTTTCTTGTGGTTTCATCCATAAGGATACACTTTTATTCCTCAAATGTAAACTTACGGATATGGAGAGTTTTGCATTTTTACTGGACACTTTTGAACCGCGTCTGAACCGATACTGCCCTGTTTTGATTCTTGATCTGATCAGCATACTCTTTACTCCTTTCTGCCCAAAGGGCACCCTCCCCCCATCAGAACCCACCGAAGCCGTCAAGGGAAAAAGGAAAAAGTATTGCAGTCATGTCACGAAAAACGAGCCGATTTAAAAGACAGTTACTTGTCAATCAAGTCGGCTCTGTGAATTTTCAGCGATACTTTTTCCCCCTTGACGGGGGCGGTGGTGTTCTGATATAATCCACACTCCACAGGATACCAAAATCGTGCCAAAAAGGTATTGTAAATCGCCACGAAATATGCTACAATGATGGCACACCCCACCAAGGAGGTCTCCCATGCAACTGACACGCACCTCGGACAAGCTCAAACGCACCATCCTGTTCAATGCCGAACGACGAGAGTTCCCCTTCGTCCCGCCAATAGACTCGGGCTATTTCACCCTCATACTGATCAAAAACGGAGAAGGAGATGTGACCCTCCGTTGCAAGACCGACGAGACCGCCACATTCCACGTATCAGCCCCCATGGCGATTTGCTTACGTGATGGCGAAACCATGACATATTCCGCAAAAGACTGCGAGCCCTGGGACGTGTATAATATGGTGTTCTCTCCCACCTTCATCAACGTGAACATGCAGCCTGCTGTCATGGAGCAGGGTGTCTACGAGGTGCTGGCAGAGACCTACCACCTGTTCCGTCTCGCCCCCTTCATGGAAACCCACACGGAGCTAAAGCACATCGACATGACTGAGGAACAGATGGATGCTTATTTCCGTATCTGTGATGCCACCGTAGCCGTCATGGAGGAGGAAGACCCCGACAAGTGCTGGTCCTGCCGTATCCGTGCGGGACTTATGGATATCCTTACGGGACTGGAAGCCCAGTACACTCACAAGATCGAGGGACGGAGGGACAACTCCCTGACCTTCGCGACCTACCGCAATATCGTCATCCTCATCCACGGTGATCTCATGCACCCAGGGCGCATCGAGGACGTTTGCCGCATCTTCGGGGTCAATAAGAACAAGCTCCAAGTCATCTTCCGCCGATACAGTGGACTTTCCTACCACGATTTCATCAAGCAAGCCCGCGTAGAACGCGCACAAAGCTATCTGGCCTTTACGGGTCTGAAGCTCTCGGAGATCGCTTTCCGCCTCGGATTCAGCACCGAACAGCATTTTTATCGCTTCTTCAAGCGAGAAACTGGCGAGGCCCCTGCGGATTTCCGGAAGAGTACGGTGAAGGGTCGGAAGGATGCCTTTGCGAGGCTGGCTATGGTCGCTGCGGGTGATCCCGGGTGCTATGCGGTAAAATAGTAATTGAATATGGAAGAACAGTCAGAAATTGGCTGTTCTTTTTTTACGCTCCCGGTGAAATCGTGCCAATGGGATATTTTTTTGATT
>JAFQOC010000346.1 GCA_017420845.1 Clostridia bacterium | reverse complement strand
GAAGAGTGGTGGTGCAGATCCTTCGGATCTGTCCATTTACTTGATTCCGTCAGGCGTTCAGGATCTCCCTGAGCTTCATGACGGCGTGGTCGAAGGCGGCGCGGTTGTTCTCAAAGTTGAGACCGCCTACTTCACTGCGGTTCTGGTCACCTTCCAGAGCCTTAAGGCCTACGAACTGGGCCAGGTGAGGCTCCAGAGTCAGGACTACACCGCCCTGGGCAGCGTAGAGGGGCAGGTACTCGCGGAGGGCTCCGATGCCGTCTCCGGGGGGGACGATGTGACCGTCGGGAGCGGCGTCCTTGATGTGGCAGTACTCCACGTAGGGAGCAAGCATCTCCCATGCCTCCATGACGTCCTGTCCGCACTGAACAAAGTTGGCCGGGTCAAAGACGGCCTTCAAGCGGGGGACGGCCTTATGGATAGCCAGGCAACGGGGGGCGTTCTCGCCGTAGATGCCCTTTTCGTTCTCGTGGCAGGGGATGACGCTTCGCTCGTCGCAGAGATCGCAGAAGATATTGAGACGGCGGCAGACCTCATCGAAATAGGTGTCCTCGCCGTTCGTGCCGTAGAAGGAGAATAGACGGATGCGCTTGGCCTCAAAGATTTCGGCCATGTCCAGAAGGTGCTTGAACTGGGCGATGTCCTGCTCAAAGTCCCCGCTGATCTGAGTCTTACCGGCGGGAGAGCCAATAGACCATATCTTGATGCCGGCGACGTCCAACTCGGACTTGAACTGCAGGGCGGCTTCACGGGACAAATTTGCGATATTGGTGCCGTCCACGCCGCGGATCTCCAGGTAGGGGATGTTGTTCTCGGTCAGGGCCTTGATCTGGCCCAGACGGTTCGCATCGGCCTCGTCGGCAAATCCGCAGAGCTTGATATGAGACATAGGATTCATGGTGCCTCCTTGTGTTTTCGGTTTTGGGTATAGCGGGGCCTGCTTTGCGTGAAGTCCAACTATACCGCACAAATTATAGCATAAATCACATAATTTGTAAAGACTTTTGGGGGAATTCACACAAAAAAATCGCGGCCCGCCCGATGTGGGGTGAGCCGCGATGGGGTACGAGGGATCAGTTTACGGGGGAATAGGTGACGGTGGTGTCCTCGGGCATTTCCCCGAGGCCTGCCCACAGGGCAATATTGTCCATGGTGCCGTTGATAGCCGCGCCCACCTTGAAGGCCAGGCCGCCCACGCCCACCACGTTGTCCCACTCCACAGTGCCCGTGGAGTCTCCACGGGGCATACTAACGCAGACGAACTCGGGCATATCGGCGGTCTTCATGTAGATGATATTGCCCAGATCGTAGTCGTGCTGAATGCGGATGGTGACGGTAACATTACGGAAGTTGTCAATAGCGGAATCGTCCTTGATGGGGGTGTCGATGTTCAAAAGCTTCTTGGCGATGGTGGTGCCAACCGCGGGGTCGTTTTCGGTGAGGTTGCAGGCCAGGTCCTGCGCGATATCCTTGACGTCATAGGTAGCCCACTTACCGTAGACGTGGCCTTGGTTATTGGCGTAGCCGCCGATGCGGAAGTGGTAGGAGTTGTAGGTATCGCCGTAGTAGTCGGTGAGCAGGCAGATGTAGCGCTTATAATTGGAGGCGTCGAAGTAGGTGACGTCGTACTGGAGGGTGTAGTCGCCGTACTTGTTGATGGCCTCCATGTACTCCTCGGTGAGCATAAGGGCGTAGCTGTCCTTGCCCTTGAAGCCCTCCTCGGGGCGGTAGTTGGTGACCAGCAGGGCTCCGTCCTTGATGGCCAGGTCGGCGGTCCAATCGCTGTATGCGTAGTCGTCGGCCACGGTCTGGATGACCCAGCCCAGCTCGGTGAGGGTGTCGTTCAGATTGTCAATCTCCCCGTAGGAGGAGAAGTCCTCGTAGTAGAGCATCATGCCGTCGGTAATCTCGGCGGTGGGCTGGGTCTCGGGCTCAGTGGGTTCCTCGGTGGGAGCCTCGGTGGGAGCCTCGGTAGGAGCCTCGGTAGGAGCCTCGGTAGGAGCCTCGGTGGGAGCCTCGGAAGGATCATCCGTAGGAGCAGCGGTAGGCGCTTCGGTATCCGAAGGCACATCAGGAGTAGTTGTACTGTCACAAGCGATCAGTATAGTTGACAGAATGGTCAGCATGAGGAACAGAACGAGAAGCTTTTTCATGATGTGATTCCTTTCTTCGATTTAAATTTTTTTAAAGTTCTTGGTTATACAATGGCATCTGTACAGCGATTTTAAAGGTGCTCTCGGGGGGGATCCCGAAAAAACGCCTTGATCCCCGGAACAGACATCCCGGTATTCGGAAGGCTTATACGGGCCAACGGCCCTCGTGTTCGATGTTCTGCTTGCTGTCCTGAAATCTGACCTCCACACGGACGTTGGACACGATACACTCGTTGAGACCGTCAAAGGCGGTGATCCCCTTGCAATCCCACTTGATGTGAAGTGTGGTAAAGGTGGCGTAATTCGTATGGGAAATATTGGTGGCACTGTGAGACAGATTGCCCTTTTCATTGTCCTCCAGGAAGGTATAGTCAGAGACCGACACAGCAGGACCGTCCAGCGTACTGCGAATATTCAGGTGATCGCCTTGAACCTCGGCGGTGTAGGTCACGTAAATGTTGCAGTAGTAGCCCTTTTCTGCCAACGCCTTCAGGTCAAAGACCTCGCTGAGGTCTACAGAGACCGAGGGAGTGGTGGTGCCGCTGATATAACCGCCGCGGACGGTGTAGCTGCCCGACAGGTCAAAAGCATGCTCCGTAACCAAATTCTCCTCCGGTTGATTGGTTTGGGGATTGTCGGTATAGAACTCAACGAGAACCGTCACTCCGGTGATTTTGCAATGGTTGTAAAACGAGTATTTTTTTCATGATCGTTTCCTTCCTTCGCAAATCAATATCTCCGGCCCGACATGTGGGCAAAAACCCATTGCTCATTCTCTGTATGCGATAAGCACCGAGTTTACTTATGTTTTTCTATGGGCTCCAACGTATAATCGTAGTAATTCATATCAATGACACCATCGATATAGGGTAAATCACCGTTTTCCCCTCTGTGAGGCTTCCCCTTGTAGTAAATGCGAACAGGAAGCTCCGGATCCAGGGTTTGATACACAGCCGGACGACCGGTAAAGTTGATACGGATCAAGCTGCCGTAGTCTAACTCATCCTCGCCGGGGCAAGGGGTAACGGTGCCCCATAAATTTTCGGGCACGCTGTAAACGGGGTATGCCTCAAAAACGTATGTCACCGAAGCTGACAGGACGGCTTGTGTTTCTCTATCCAGATGCAGCGTAATATGATCCAGAGAATCCGGATCCTTCCACACAAGCCTGCGATAGCCATCAAACTCATAATCCGTGTCCGCAATGGGATCACCCCACTCGTTCTTCAGGATACGCACGGGAACGTCGCGGACGGCATCCAGTAGCTCCGCTTCCTCCATGAGGATAGCTTCCTCCCAGGCGGGAGCCTTGATAAACGCCAAGGCAAGCTTACTGCCGATCCAATGCCCCGACATGAAGAGAAGGACAGCAATCAGCAAAACGGTGAGGATGCGGATCCCGATCAGAATGTATTTGTCAAAGGGTGTGCTTCGGCGTCTCATAGGCCATCCTTCGGGGCGACAATATGCTTCATCCGCTCCAGCGCGAGCTCATAGAATTTTTCATGTCCCATAACCGCGTATTCATCATGGGTGTGCTTATCGGGCTTATTGGAAAAGGACATCTCACACATCAAGGGACCGTCGTAGCCCGTTTCACGGATACGGCGCATGACACCCGCCCAGTCGGCGATGCCGTCCCCCATCACGAGGTGTAAATCGTCGGTCCAGAAGATGTCCTTGCCCGTCACACCAACGTTGTCGTTGAAGTGGGTGTGACAAAGAGCGTGGCCGTACTCGGCCAGCATATCCTTGCCGCGGTTGTAGCAAAGCTCATGCCCCGTGTCAAAGCAGAAGCCCAGGGAGGGATGCCCCGCGTACCGCTCAAAAATGGCCTGCAGGTACTCCTCGCCCTCCACGTTCTCAAAGCCCAGGCGCACCCCCAGCTCATCAGCGACGGTGATGAGTCGGCCGAAATTGACAAGACCTGCCTCGGTAGGATCATGCTCCCCGAAGCCGATGAAGGGATGAACAACCATAACGGGGACGTTATGAGCAGCGCAATCCTTCACGCACTCAATCAGCTCGGCCGTGACCTGCTCCCCCAGCTCTCCCTCGTTCCACATGTAGCGAACCTGCGTGAAGGGGGCGTGGATGGACTGCCAGACCATGCCGTATTTTTCGGCGGCTTCCCTGAATTCATCCAGCTTTTCGCGATTCCAGCCCGTGAAGAAGCCGTCCCAGCCGATGCGCTTCAGGAGGGCAACGTGTTCGTCGACCGTGAGGCCCGAGCCGCCCATGAGGTTGATACCCAGCTTGTAGTTGCCGTTGTACATGATGTGAATGTGATGCTCCTTTCAGATGGGGAATTGTAGGTGATACGGGGTGTTCAAATTTGGGTTTATCGGTGCGTTAGGTTTCAATTTTTAAGGGGGTGATGGGGGCGAAGCCCCCATCACAAAGCGCAAAGGGGGGCGG
>JAFQOC010000041.1 GCA_017420845.1 Clostridia bacterium | reverse complement strand
TTAAAGGAATACGGAACGTGGTCGTGTACCTTGTCACGGCAAAAAGCGTTCAGATCGGAAAGAGTGCGGAGCATATACCCCGCACCCTCACTTGCAAGGAAAATACAAAGCGACTCAAGCTCGTAACGAATCATATAGTCGTTATCTCCCGTCATTACCATATCCGAGAGCACCAATCTATCTTCATCGAAACAACCCTTGAGCCACCCGATATATCCCTTGTCCGTCTCGCCCTGCTCGGTGAAAAGATACTTTTCATCCCATAAAGCAAGGCGTTCAAGTTTCATCGTCTACACTCTCCTTGCTTTCGTTTTCTTCTCTGCTCTCCTTGGCTTCGGGTTTTGCCAAGAAGGCCAAGACCCCGGCCGATTTGATCTCCTCCTGCAATTCACAAAGTGCCGTAAGTTCGGCCTTTGTGATATTCGGGATAGAAAGAATGTCCTTGAGCTTCAAAGCTGTAATCTGTTTCTCCGACGTGATTCCCGACTCAATGAGACGAGTAAGCAAGCGGAGATTTGTCTTATTTACTTCAGCCATTATCTATCCTCCCTATCTCTATTGGTCTTTTTCTTGGGTTCATTCTCTTTCGGATATTCACCAATGCTTCGCTTAAAAGCGACCTCGGCTTCTACGCGGTCATACAAGTCCTTGTTGGCCGCTTCTTTGTCCGTAAAGTAATGACCCCAAAAGTAGTTGTTGCCCCCGGTACATTCCCAGGTAACATACCGAGCGCGGTCGTGAATATTCTCACCAAGTACAAATTCCGTATTACCTACGGGAAACGACTTGATGATCTCATATCCCGCATTGATTCGTTTATCTTGCATCCCTGCTCTCCTTTTTCTGTTCAAGCTTCACCTTTTCAAGCGTTTTCTTGGCAAATTCGGGTAGCTTTTCATGGGGTACGATGCCCATAACGTTAGGCCTCTCGATTCTGCACTTTTCTCCGGTGTAAAGATTCCAGCCATAGCACGCTCTGCCACGGCTACATGGTTCCACACCAAAGCCACTATTGACGTAGTAGAGTTGATTCGCAATATCTCGGTATCCATGGGTAAGAGAGCGTTCCTTAACGGCCACGACCTTACCCTTAATGCTATCCTCCCATGAAATGTCCACCACGTCTTCTGCCTTCAGGCAAGAAGGATCGTCCACACCGACGATGGCGGCGCGGCGATCCTCCAGTTCCTTGGCGCTCTCGCTGATCTTGTTGGCATACGCATGAACCGCTTCGGGGAAATTATCGTAGCAATGGAGCTTGTCGCATACGGGATACATATACCCCTCGGACTCATAAACACACATCATATACGGAAATTCAATGGTTTGATCCTCGGCAATACCGAAACAGATCCGCTTGTGACCGACCCAAATATGGGAATCGATCACATATCCATGCAACACTTCTTTTTCATCCATATGCTCACCTCACCCTTGATACCAATCATCATAAATAGTACCGTCAATGATAATAACATTAGCGCTTCTCGTCGCTTCGATCATACCTGCAGGCGTCCACACGTGTGTTGCCGTCACGGAAACGGTGTAATTCCCGTCCCTTACATATACGGGAATAAAGTGTACTCTTGCATTTCCGTCTGCTGCGGAATTTTCAACAAACTGATAACTGTCGCTTACATATTGGAGCGTTCTGCAATTACCGTTCGTATCAAAATAACGGAACTCGGGGAATGTTGCGACCGCATACTGAACCGAGGTATATGCGTTACTGTCGGGGTGATCATAACCGCTGACTGTAGAAATACTCGGTGCATAGCTCATCGTAATACCATAACCTGAGCGCATTGTCCACTTGTCGTTTTCATATACAGCACTCACACAATCCAAACTCGGCGCAACCACGGGAGAGTCAGACGAGATCTGAATACCGTACTTCTTCAAAACAAAACTGCCATCCTCATATTCCCACATCGTCCAAGTTGCCTGGTCGGTGCTGTTAGAGGGTGTGCTTACGTTCTGATAAGAACTCGGTGCTTCGCTCTCAAAGCGTGTATCGGGGGTCTGAGATTGATCGATCAAAGACACCGTAGCCGTGGTGAACAGAGTATTATTTTCAAAATTTTCCTCATTCATGTGTTGATCCGCGTTGACGGTACACTCCAAATACACGATCATACCGTTGAGCCCGGCAGGAACCTTCCACTTGAAATACACAAGATTCGTGCCACCGGCGGGCACCACCACATCGGCCCAATCCTGCGTCGTAATCACTACCTTATTGGACTCATTGTAGTAGTAGGCCACAAACCGGGCGGTATTGTGCATATCGGGCGTAATGTCATAGTCGCTGTTGTTGAGCACGTAGAAGGAGGTGATGACATCCATCCCCTCACAGTAGTTCCCCGTTACGGTTACGGGATCCACCGTTACCTCATAGTCAAAGTCCCGCACAAGGATCGTGGAGGAAACGGAATTATTCCCGGTTCTTGTCTCATTCCGGTGATCTGCCCAGTTGACACGGGCTTCAATGGCCATATCACCCGGAGAGCCACCCACGTTCAGAGTAAAGGTGATATTCGCTACGCCATAGACCGCAAGATCTACGTCCTGCGTAAATACCAATCTGCCATCGTAGTAGAGCTGGACAGGAATATCCTCATATGCGTGCCTTGTATCCCAGTTGTCAACCCGTACCTTGACCGTGATCTGATCGTACTTGTAGGGATCGGCTTGAGAGAAGGTAAGATCGGAAATCGAGAAATCGTAGTTGGTCAACTGCCATACAGCATAAAGCGTGGTGTCCGCATTGTCCGCATAGTTGTCTCCCGGTGCGTAGGAAACGCTCGTTGAGTAAGAGCTTGTAGCCCACCCCATAAAGTCATATCCGCTACGGGTAGGCTGAATTGCGGAAAGAGTCAGATCCACACCGTACGTCTTGGTCTGCGTGGCAGGTGCCCCCGAGCCACCGTTTCCGCTATAGGATACACTATACTTGACAGGATCATATTCCCACACGGCATACAGCGTAGTGGCGGCGTTTTTCGTAAAGCTACCGCCCGGACTATACGTTGCGGTGGTCGCAGTACGACTGGTACTCCAGCCACGGAAAGCATAGTTGAATCTCGTAGGCACGGTGGTAGGCAGATACAGAGTCACACCCTCTGTCTTGATAACGGAAGCAGGCGCATCCGATCCGCCATTCCCATCGAAGCTAATGGTGTAAGTCGCTGGAGGAATATACTCCCACACGGCATACAAGGTAGCCGCGGTATTCGCCGTATAGCTACCACCCGCGTAGTAGGTGGGTGAGGAAGCCGAATTGCTCGTACTCCACCCTAAGAAGGTATATCCGCTTCGGGTTGGCTGATCGGTAGTCAACGTGAGGGGCACGCCCTCAATTTTGGTTTGCGATGCGGGGGCACCGGAACCTCCGTTGGCGTTATACGCAATGGTGTACGTTTCGGGGATCCTCTGCCAAACGGCGTACAGGTTGATACCCGAGTTCGCCGTATACGTGCCGCCTGCCGCGTAGCTCGGTTCGGTATCGTTACCGGCAATGCCCCATCCCAAGAAGTTGTACCCACTTCGGGTGGGGATAGTTGAGGACAGTGTAAGAGCAACATCGTAGGTTTTGGTCTGTGCAGAGGGTGCTCCATACCCGCCGTTGGCATTGTAGGCGACAGAATACTGATTCACCTGCCACACGGCATAGAGCGTTACACTCGCGTCAGCGGTATAGGAATCTCCTGCCGCATAGACCACAGCGGAAGCCGTACTATCGGTTGCCCAGCCGTAGAAGGTATAACCGGTACGGGTAGGCCGGACGGTGGACAACGTCAAGGTCTCACCCTCTGTCTTTGTCTGTGCAGAAGGTGCCCCTGTACCTCCGTTTGCATGATAACTCACGGTGTACGTTGCAGGAGGTGTATAGGCCCAAACCGCATAGAGGGTCGCAGAAGCATTTGCTGTGTAGCTTCCTCCGGAGGAATAATCGGCCGATGTGGCAGAGCTATCGGTAGCCCACCCCAAGAAGGTGTGATGGGTTCTTGCGGGGATCGTAGCCGAAAGGGTCAAGGCTACACCCTCTGTTTTGGTCTGACTTGCAGGGGCACCGGAACCGCCATTGGCATCATACGTGATGGTATAGGTTGCAGGAGGCGTGTAGTCCCAAACCGCATACAATGTCGCGGTGGAATTAGCCGTGTAGGTTCCGCCGGCTGCATACGTTGCGCTCGTCGCCGTGCTGAGCACACTCCAACCCAGGAAGGTATAATTTGGCCGAGTGGGCTTAGTTGTGGACAGAGTCAACGCGACTCCGTGAGTTTTGAGCTGACTCACAGGTCCCCCCGTACCGCCATTATCATCGAAATAAATGGTGTAGAGCATGGGAGGGTTCTGCTGCCATACGGCATACAAGGTAACAGACGCATTGGCAGTATAGGCTCCGCCCGCTGCATACGTCGCGTTTGTGGCGGTACTGTTGGTAGCCCACCCCACAAAGGTGTACCCGCTTCGCGTGGGTTTGACCGAGGATAAGGTCAGCGCAATATCCTGTACCTTGGTCTGGCTTGCCGGAGCACCGCTACCTCCGTTGGCGTTATACGATACCGTATAGTTCCGCTGCCAAACAGCGTACAGGGTTGTCGAGGAGTTTGACGTATAGTTCCCCCCCGCCATATACATGGCAACCGTAGCGTTTTGAACCACGTTCCACCCCGCAAAGGTATACCCGCTTCGTGTAGGCTTTACCGTAGAGAGGGTCAGCGTCACACCATGAGTTTTGGTTTGGGCCGAGGGCGCTCCCGATCCTCCGTTGGCATTGTACTGAACCGTGTACGTGGTCTTCGCCCAAACCGCGTACAACGTAATCGAGGCGTTACCGGTATAACTGCCGCCTGCACTATAGGAGGCAGCTGTGGCAGTACTGCTTGTGGACCACCCCTTGAAGGTATATCCGGTACGTGTCGGCTTGGTAGAAGACAGGGTAAGCGTTACACCATGCGTTTTCGTCTGTGTCGCCGGTGCTCCCGACCCTCCATTGGCATTGTAGGAAACGGTGTAAGTCTTGGGCGCATCGGATTCCCAAACCGCGTAGAGCGTTCTGGACGCATTACCTGTGTAGGTTCCACCGGGCTGATAGGAGGGCGAGGTGGAGGTACTGGCAGTTCCCCACCCCTTAAAGGTATAACCGTTTCGGGTAGGTTTCGTTGTGGACAGTGTGGTACTGACCCCGTAATACTTCTTCTGACTACTCGGCGCACCGCTGCCACCGTTGGCATTATACGAAATGGTGTATTCGTTCCGGTCGTAGAAAAACTCTACCCAATACTTCCGGTTGCTGCACGATCTCAACGTACCGTCGCTGCTTTCGCTATAACTGGAAACACCGGACGATCCGATACTGGCTGTCCCTTGGATCAAATCATAGCTGTAACACCGAGGGCTGGATGGCGTGTTTTGAGTCGCCCCTGCCAACTGATAAAAGCACAGATTTCCCGACACGGTAGAATTGTAATCGGAACGCAGGGTGTAACCCGTAATGGTCTTTTTACTGACACTAAAAGAAGCGTAGTAATTCAACGACTGCTGATTGGTCGTAGAGTGGAGCTGGTAGTTATCCCGATGAAAATTGTTCAGCGTTGGATCCTTCTCCACGTAATGCCGAACCTCAAAGGATACCGGATCCCACTTACGAACCGTAACCGTAACGTTCAGCTCGCTCTTGCTGAGGGCTGTACGGAAATAATAGTAGATATACAAATACGACCCGGTACAGGTTCCGCAACCGGATGTAGGTCCCATTTTACAGGTTTCCAATACACTTTGGTTGCTCGAAAAGCCTACGATATCATAGCCGCACAGATACATACTTATGGTCGCATCTACACCGTGCTTAGTGTGGATGACCACTTTTCTCACGGTGCTTCCGCCCGTGTCCTTGAAGGTCACGTTGATGGTGCGGTTGCACTCGCTCGACGTATACGCATAGTAGGTCGACGTCCCCCCTGTGGGATGGAAATGACCTGCGTCATAGTTGTCTGCAAACGCCGAGATCGCACCGATGGTCATCATCAGCGTCAGAAGTGCGCAGACCAGGATGAGCTTTGTCCATTTACTTCTCATGCTCTACCTCCATATTCTTCATTTCAAAATGGTATTGCACGGGCACATTCCCGTCCAAGCTGACCCCAAATTCGGTCTCCAAAGCCAATTTGAGGTCATCAAAGGTCCAATTCTCCACGGACAGGCATCTGATCAGCGCGTCATCCCAATCCGCACGGTATGCAGCATCCGCGAGACTTCCCACGTAGACAAGCTGTGCCACGTGGATTCGGTCATCGGCCAGGGAGGCATTTCTGCAAACAGAGATAACGTTATGGAGCCAACTCTCCAGATTACGCTCGTAGCCCGAGTCCTCGGGATTCTTTACGTTGTCATAGATGCAAAGAGCCTCGTCACCGGCTGAAAGTTCTGCCTCCTGGGGCTTAACGTTGCTGAAATCGACACGAATCTCGGCTACCTCCAAGGTCTTGAATACCGATGCAAAATCATCCCCGCCGGCAATGCCGAATACGTCAAGCACAGCCTCCGCAAGGGTCTCGGCATCGGCACCGCCCTTGGGAAAGCACATGGCCAGGCCTGAGACCAGATCATCGAAGGATGTGTCATGGAATCGGTCGTAATACTGAACGTAGAACCGCTGTATCTGGTGGCTTGCTTCCATGGAGTATTCCTCTCTCGCGAAGTGGTTGATAAGGGTGATCAGATTGTCCAGTACGCCTTCCACGTGCTTTTCGGTAGAGGTGTCGTACACGATCTTACCGTCTGCGTTCAGATAGTAGTTCCCGTCCTCATCGGTAGCGGGAACACCGTTTTCCAAGCGCTCCAAATAGGGGAGCAGACTCATATCCAAAAATACCTCACACCCCTCATCAAAATCCACCACTCCCTCCCCAGTGACGTGTTCAAAAAGATAATCAGGCTCCGTGCCGACAACCATATCTGTCCCCGAAGCTTCTCCCTCCAAAGTGTTGCTCTCTGCGGGGTCTCGAGGATCGGCAGTTTCGAATCGGAACACAGCCAACACACCAAGTCCCATTGCGATAAGCAACAGAATGGCCACGGCTATGGTTACCCATATCTTATTCTTCATTGGTATCGGCCTCCTTGGTACCGTATTCGATCTTACTGTCCACGACCTCGGCGTTAGGATTTCTTGTCATCTCCTCCACGTCGATCACAGGCTTTCCCTGTACATCGGGGAGAGTGGGATTATCCTTGATAGGCGGGATGGTATCGGGTTCCGTCTCATTGGGCTCTCTGCTTGTTTCGTCCCTCTCGCCCGTGTGGGTATCCGAATCGGGCTCTGACTGTGTGTCGGTCTCGGAGGGCACGACAGCAGGAGGGTTGTCCGTCCCGCTTACAAGGTCATACACCCCGACACCAATGACGGCCAGCAGGGTGATCCCGCATATGATTGCGAGGACCAAATAACCTTTTCTATTCATTCATATTCTCCTTTTCATTTCAATTTGTACTGTGATACCACGGTAACAGGCACCGTGATCTCAGCGATCTCCCGATCGAACAACTCAAACGGGATGCGGATCTCATACACCGCGCATACGCCAAATCCGCCGTTCGCTACGGAAGTAATAGAGGGCCTGTCCATAACGTACTTCCCTTCGACCTCCACCACACCGCCGTGGTTCTGCGGGAAGCCTAACGCCGTATATGCACCACCCACGAGATCGCTTGAGTCGATATACGTCTCCCACGGCTCCCCTTGCTTCAAGGCATCGTATTTGCCTACGGCATAGCGTGTCACATAACTGTCGAGCTTGAGCTGTGTTTCGTTCTGCTGCTCTCTTGCAACGTGATAGATATAGGCATACTGCATGGCAACTGCCACAAGCATCATCACAATCAAAATATAGACGCAAACGAGAACGTAGCTAAGGCCCTTCTTATTGTGCAAAGGATTTCTCATGTGATCACCTCACTTCCAGTACATCCGGGAAAGCCCCGATTTGGTTACGGACATGTCAAAGGGGAGTTCAAAGCCCCCGAAGCCGGGCAAGATCATTTCGGTGGTCAGCGTCACGGTGATAACATCCCCCAACTGAACCTTTCCTGTCGCAGGATCGAAATACGAGGCCGAATACTGTACCGTAGGCGTAAAGCCTACCTCAGCACAAAGCTCGGCAAACCGCGCTTCCGCCTCGGGCCCAATCTGTCCTGTCACAGTCACCACCTCCAACAGTTCGGAGCACATATACGCCATATCCTGTTTGAGGGTGACCATTGACCAAATACTGAAAACCAAGGCAATCACAAAAGCGATGACGAGAACCGCCACCGCTACGTCGATATAGCCCTCTGCTTTTTTGCTTTTGAGTGTTTTTAACACGGTTGCACCTCCTGTTAAAAGAGCGTTCCCATCGAAGTGAGCAGCACCTGTCCGAGCACCGCCACGTAGATAAGGATAAAGCAGAAAAGAAGCGCCATTGAAAGCTTACGCACCTTGCGCGGTACAGCGTTGGCCTGTGCCTTAAGCTGCTCCCGCTGGTAGTCGGAAAACTTCAGCGCGGTTGTCCCCCAGTATACCTCCATGTCGTCGCCTCGGACTACGCCGATCAGACCTCTCGTTACGTCACTCATCATCGTGCTACCCACACGGCTTTCAAGTCTTGTGAGAGCAACTTCCTCGTTACCCGAACGCATATCCGCAATGGTGATCTCAAGCTCCTCCTTGAGTTCGGGGCAAGTCGTGTCCTTGAAGGCTTCAAGCGCATAAATAGCTCCCTTTTGGTGCTTCATCGTCTTTTCGATTGAGCCGACAAGTCGCGGGAGTTCGTACTCGATCTTCTTTCGCTTCGCCGCGATCATCTTGGTGACTTTCTTGGATTCCGAGAAGTACACCACGATGGCAACAAATACGATAAACAGACCGAGGATCTTCACGATGAGAAACGCGGGGATAGCAAGAAGTCCGATAGCAACCGCTTTGACGATAGCA
>JAFQOC010000345.1 GCA_017420845.1 Clostridia bacterium | reverse complement strand
GGCTTTGAGGTGGAGATTGTGGGGAATGGCTCTATCGTCCGATCCCAGTCTCCCGCCCCACACACCAATCTGGAGTCCCACAACGCCAAGATCGTGCTCTATACCGAGTCCGACATGGAAAAGACCACCGTGACGGTGCCGGATCTGTCGGGGAAGACGGCTGTTTCGGCCAATGAGATCCTCGCCAACTACGGCTTGAATATCCGTATCGCGGGAACCAATAATTACATGAGCGGCTCAGGCGCTGTAGCCGTTGCTCAGTCCCATGCCCCCGGTAGTGAGGTGGAGCGCGGAACGGTCATTACGGTGACCTTCCGCAATCAGGACGCGGACGATATCGTACAGGAATGATGGGGAAGGAGATGCCCATGTATTGTGAGAACCCGATTCGTTCGGTGTACGTGAGGCTTGTGAATCCGTGGAAGGATAGCAACGCTTATCTGGACTGTTATAACAGTCTGGCCTACCATTTCACGGGGGATTTCGCCGTGGCCATGCTCACTGACCGTGAATGTCTCCGATTCGATCGGAACGGAGTGCAGAAAACCGAGATCACCGAGGAAGTACTCGAGCGGCTACGGAACGAATATCAACCTTGCATTGAGAAAATGCCCGGCAAGGCGCCGTGGATCTACTACGAGCATACCCTGTTTTGCGGCGAGCGCATTGTTTCGGTGGAGTATTTCGAGGACACGGAGGAAACCGCCGTCCGATTTGACGATTTCGTTTTCCGCTTTGTGACCCATGACAGCGAAGAGGATTATCCGTCCCACATCCGCGACTGCGGTAGCTACTATCGGATTCGCGGGTGTGAGCGGCACCTGAAGCGCCCATGCCCCGTGTGCGGCGGTGAGGGGGAGATTTTGGCGGATTTCGCCGATGACTTCCTGGTCCGTTGCTCTTCGTGTAAAAAATCGACCGGGGCCAAGCTTTTCGTTCAATACGCCATTGACGAATGGAACGCGGGCTATCTGAGACGAGTGATCGAGGACGAAAAGATCGTGAATCCGGTTGTCTAAAACGAGCAAATCCCACCCGCTCCACACCTATGATACAGGATGTAGAAACACGCGCTCTACGGAGAGACTCTATGATTCTGCATCCCGCGCCCATGCTTCTATCCCAACTGCTGACCGAGGCCGGGATCTCCGCTTTTGCGGGGATCGAGGAAATCACGGTTGGTGGTATAGCCACCGATTCCCGCCGCGTAAGATCGGGGGATCTGTTCATCGCCATCGACGGGCTTCACACCGATGCCCGCACTCATATTCCCGAGGCCGCGGCCAAGGGAGCCGTCGCCGTGGTTTGCGAGGCTCCGTTGCCCGCGAGCACGGCTGTGGATATTCCCGTGATCTTTGTACCCAATGCCCGCGTGGCTATGGCGTATCTCTACGACGCCCTGTACGGCCACCCGGCGAGGGGGCTCCGTCTGGTGGCCGTCACCGGTACCAATGGAAAGACCAGCGTTGCCACCATGCTCTACACCATCCTGACCGCCTCAAAGATCCCGTGTGGACTCATCGGGACGGTGGGCTGGCGCTCCACGGGCGGGGGGGAGCTGATTTGCGGTGCTGAGGGTATGACTACTCCCGATCCCCGGGAGCTGTATCCGCTGCTGGCCCGTATGGCCGAGGACGCGCCGCGGGACATCCGCCATCCTCCCACCGTGGTGATGGAGGTCACGTCCCACGCCCTGCTGCTGGGAAAGGTGGCGCCCCTCCAATTTGACTTGGGAATCTTTACCAACCTGTCCCCCGAGCACATGGATCTCCACGGCACCATGGAGGACTACTATACCGCCAAACGCTCTTTGTTTGAAATCACCCGCACCGCCGTGGTCAACGCCGATGATCGCTACGGCCGCCGCCTGTTGGCGGAGCCTCTGCCCATCCACCATTATCACATCTGCCACGCCGACGACAGCTGTGGCGGCAGTATTCTGTCGGATCGGATGTGCCCCGGAGGCGAGGGAAGCTGTACCCGTATCTACGCCGAGCAGGTCAAGCACGGGGGAGAGGACGGGGTCTCCTTCAAGCTGACATCCCCCGACGCCCGTCTCCGTCTTCGCTGTCCCGTCCCCGGACGCTTCACCGTGATGAACGCTCTGGAGGCCGCCGCCGCCGCGCTGGCCTTGGGGGCAGACCCCGGGGCGGTACGGGATGGGCTGGCTCACTTTGGCGGGGTGGCGGGGCGTATGGAGCGTGTCCGACTGCCCGCCACGGATATCCCCTTTTCGGTATTTATTGATTTTGCCCACACCCCCGATGCTCTGGAAAATCTGCTTCGCACGGTTCACGATTTTCGCCGTCGGGACCAGCGGATCGTGCTGGTCTTTGGGTGCGGCGGCGACCGTGACCCTTCCAAACGGAAGATCATGGCCCGCATCGCCTCCCGTATGGCGGATTCCTTAGTCATTACCTCGGACAACAGCCGAAGCGAGGACCCGGCGGACATCATCTCGGATATTCTGGCGGGGGTGGACAAGGAGAGCGAGTTTGCCGTGGTCCCGGATCGCAGGGAGGCCATTCGCTACGCCATCCGCCACGCCCGAAGCGGAGACATCATTCTGCTGGCGGGCAAGGGACACGAAACCTACGAAATTGACCGAACGGGGAAGCATCCTTTCTGCGAAACTGAGATCGCTTTGCAGGCCGCGAAGGAATACCACCCGACACATACCGGATAAATCAAGAAAGGAAGGCTCCGCCATGAAGATCAACCTTACCTCCCCCATCGCTGTTTCCGACCTGGCCCTCATGGCGGGCGGCCAACTGATCTGCTACGGTGTTCACGGGCGGGTAGGAATTACCCATATCTGCACCGACTCCCGCGAGGCCGACGAAGGGACTCTCTTCTGCGCCATCCGCGGGGAGCGGGTGGACGGACACAGCTACATGGCCAAAGCCGCTGAGCTGGGCTGCTCGGTGTTTCTGTGTGAGCGAGTACCCGAGCCGCTGCCTGCTCTTGCCTGTGCCTTCATCGTGGTGGAGGACACCGTGGCCGCTCTGTCGGCGCTGGCTCTGTCCCGCCGCGAGGGGGAGATGAAGGAGATGTCGGTGGTAGCCATTACGGGCAGCGTGGGCAAGACCACCACCAAGGAAATGACCGCCGCCGTTCTGGAGCAGGGAAGCAACCTGTTCAAAAAGGACGGCAACTACAACAGCACCATCGGGCTCCCCCTTTCCTTCCTGGAGATTCCTCCCGACACGAACTGCGCCGTTCTGGAAATGGGCATGAGCGGGCGGGGGGAGATCGCCGCCATGACCAGCGCCGTCCGTCCGAATATCGCGGTAGTGGCCAATATCGGTTCCTCCCATCTGGAGTATCTCGGCACCCGCGAGAACATTGCCCGCGCCAAGCTGGAGATCGCTTTGGGGCTGTCCTCGGGCGGCACACTGCTCATCAACGGCGACGAGCCTCTGCTGGCCAAGCTGGGGCAGGATTTCGGGGAGGATCTCCCCGTGATCCCCGAAGGGATCCGTATTCTGCGGGTGTCTCTGGCGGGGGATGCGAACGCCGATTATCAAGCCATGAACATCACCTCCCGCGAGGGCGGTATGGTCTTTGATCTCGTTACCCCCGACGGGGTGTGGCGGGAGCTGTACGTCCCCGCTGTGGGGAGACATTTCGTTTGGGCGGCCTCCTTCGCCGCCGCCGTGGGTCAGCTTTCGGGCTTAACCGAGGGACAAGTCCGCGCGGGGCTGGCCGCCTACCGTCCCGCAGCCATGCGGCAGGATATCCGCAGGCTGGGCGGGGTCACCCTCATGGTGGACTGCTACAACGCCGCCCCCGAGTCCATGAAGGCCGCTCTGTCGGCCCTTTCCCTGATCGCGGGGAGCCATCGCCGTATCGCGGTGCTGGGGGACATGAAGGAGCTGGGAGAAAACACCGTAGCCCTGCACCGCTCGGTGGGACAGTTTGCCGCCGAGGGCGGGATCGATCTGCTGATCACCGTGGGCGAGCTGGGCGCCGAGATCGCCACGGGTGCCGTGGAGGCGGGCATGAGTCCCGACGCCGTCCGCATCACGGGCGGGAAGGATACCTACGAGGCTACTGCCGACTACCTGAAATCCATCCTCCGCGAGGGGGATCACGTCCTGTTCAAGGCCAGCCGCTCCATGGCTCTGGAGACGGTGGTGGAAGCCTTGGCGAATCACTGACAAATCACATACACACCGTAACACACGAAAAAAAGAAAGGAATCGCTATATGTCCGAATTTAGATTCATTTTATATCTGGGTATTTTCATTGCTTCCGCGTTTTTGTTGACTCTGTTCTTCGGGCGTATCGCGCTCCCCATCCTCCGCGCCAAGAAGGCAGGACAGCCCATCAACGAGTACGTCCATGCCCATCAGTCCAAGGCGGGTACGCCTACTATGGGCGGTATCGCCTTCGTGCCCGCGTTTTTGGCGGTCATGGCGGGACTTATGATTTGGTGTGTGCTCCAAGACGGTGGCGTATACGGAACCTACCTCGTCCCCGGTGCACTCATTTGCCTGTACGCTTTGGCCAATTCCGCCATTGGCTTTGTGGATGACTACTTCAAGCTCCTTCGCCGCAAAAACGAGGGCTTGACCGAGTGGCAGAAGTTTATTTTGCAGGTGGTGGCCGCCGCTGCCTTCCTGGCCATGCTGGGCATTACGGGCTATCTGAAAACGGCTCTGCACATCCCCTTCACGGATATTCACTGGGAGCTGTCCTGGTTCGCCTATCCCGTCTACCTCATTGTCATGGTGGGCTTCGTCAACGCCACCAACATCACCGACGGTCTGGACGGTCTGGCCTCCTCCATCTGCGCGACAGTGGCTATCTTCATGGTGGCATTTGCCATCGCCTCTCAAGGGTTGATCGAGAGCGGCTGGGTGTTTTACATGGGCGCGGCTCTCCTGGGCTGTGTTCTGGGCTTCCTCGTGTACAACCACCACCCCGCCAAGATGTTCATGGGCGACACGGGCTCTCTGTTCCTGGGCGCCGTCATCATGGGCTGCGGCATTCTGGCGGGTGAGCTGCTCCTCTTCGTGCTGGCGGGCTTCATGTTCGTCATTGAGATGCTTTCCAGCCTCCTGCAACGGGTCTACTTTAAGCTGACCCACGGCAAGCGCATCTTCAAGATGGCGCCCCTCCACCACCACTTTGAGAAGTGCGGGTGGGGTGAGGTCACCATCGTGGCGGTATTCACCGCCGTGTCCGCCGTCTTCTGTATTCTGGCATTCCTTGGGGGCGTGTGACCCCAACCGATTCTCTGTGAAAGTGAGGTGAGTCCCCGTGAAGTGGCAGTTTCCCCGTAAGGTAGCGGATAAAGCCCGTGAGCTCTGGGGCTTTACACGCAAAAAGGCAGGCCGCTACAGCCGTGATAAGGAGGGCTTACGCCTCTTAGGGCAGGATATTCGGGATGTGGGCGATTCCATCAGCGATCGCGCGGACCGCAAGCAGGAGCGTCTGGACCCCATCTACACCGAGCCCATTCACCGTCCCGCCCCTCCGGAGGCTGAGGATCTTGTTCTGACCCGCGGACGGGTGGATCACGGCTTTCTGTTCATCGTTATCGCCCTTTGTCTCTTCGGTCTGGTCATGGCCTTCAGCGCCAGCTCGGTCTACGCCGCCCAGTACCACGACGACAGCACCTACTACGTCAAGCGCCACGTGCTCTATCTGATCCTGGCTCTGGTGCCCACCATCCCCGCCATTCTGCTGGCCAGACCCTGGTTCTGGCGGTTCTTCGGGGTGTTCTCCTACGGCGTTTCGGTGGTCCTTCTGCTTCTGGTTCTGATCATTGGCTCCAGCTACGGCTCGGGCGCGACGAGATGGATCCAGATCGGCCCCATATCCATCCAGCCCTCGGAGATCGCCAAGATGGCGGTGGTTCTGGTGATCGCCCTCATCATGAGTAAGCACGAGCGGGAGATCGCCAGCCGTCAGCGGTTCGGGGGACACATGCGGTACGCCGTGCTCTTCCCCATGCTGGCTTTCGGCTTCATCTGTGTTCTGGTGGCCGCTGAGCATCACCTGTCCGGTATCATCATCATTGGCCTTATGGGACTGGTGACCATGTACATAGGCGGTACCGATCCCAAATACTTCCGCTGGCTCTTCATCATCGGCATCGTAGGCGTGTGCGCCGTGTTGATGGTTTCGGAATACGCCATGCTCCGTATCACCACCTGGCTGCAGATCGAATTCCGTAGCCCCAACCTCAATCCCCTGGGCTCTGCCTGGCAGACCCTGCAGGGCCTCAACGCCATTGGCTCCGGCGGCTTCTTTGGCCGAGGACTGGGCAACAGCCAGCAGAAGTACGGCTACGTATCCCAGCCCCAGAACGACTTTATCTTCACCATTATCTGTGAGGAGCTGGGCTTTGTGGGGGCTTTGGGGGTCGTGCTCCTCTTTGGCCTTCTGGTCTGGCGGGGATTCCGTATCGCCGCCAAGGCACCCGACAAGTTTTCCTCCATGGTGGTCTACGGCCTCATCATCAAGGTCGCCCTGCAGGCCATTCTCAACGTGGCCGTAGTCACCAATTCCATTCCCAACACGGGTATCGCCCTCCCCTTCTTCTCCGCCGGCGGCACCTCCCTCATTCTCCAGGTCTTTGAAATGGGGATCGTGCTGTCCATTTCCCGCTTCTCCTATCAGAAGCGGTGAGCATCTGTCCTACATCGCACTGAAAAGGAGACCGTATATGCGTATTCTTATAACAGGCGGCGGCACCGCGGGTCACGTCAATCCCGCCCTGGCTATTGCCGCGACCATCCGACAAAAGCATCCCGACGCCGAGATCCTGTTCGTGTCCTCGGCTCAGCCTCGGGACAAGGCGACTGATCTGGTGCCCCGTGCCGGCTATGACCTGCAAAAGGTGCACATCCGAGGGCTGGCACGCCCTCTGTGGTCCCCCTCCAATATTTCGGTCCCCTTTCTCATGCTCCGCTCCAAAGGAGAGGCAAAAAAGATCATCGAGAGCTTCCGCCCCGACCTCATCGTGGGTACGGGCGGGTACGCCTGCTGGCCTCTGTGCAGTATGGGCAAAAAAATGGGGATCCCTACCGTCCTGCACGAGTCCAACGCCCTGCCCGGTAAGGCAATCAAGCAGCTTCGGGACAAGGTGGATCTCATTCTGGTCAATTTCCAGGATACCGTCCGCCGACTGGACGCCATGGGTAAGCACAGCCCCATCAAGCGGGTGGGCAATCCCATGATGCCCGGCTTTTCGACCGTCTCCCGCGAGGAGGCTCGCCGCACTCTGGGGCTCTCTCCCGATTGCCTGTACATTCTATCCTTTGGCGGAAGTCTGGGGGCGGAGTACGTCAACGATGCCGTGGTCAAGCTGGCCGCCGCCCTTACCGAAGAGCCCGACGTACGGCTGATCCATGCCGCCGGAAAGCGGGATTACGACCGCATCCGCGCCGATTGGGATACCACCGCCGCCGGAGCCTGCGACCGCGTGAAGCTGGTGGACTACATTTACGATATGCCCGTTCAGATGGCCGCCGCCGATCTGGTGATCTCCCGGGCGGGAGCCATGTC
>JAFQOC010000040.1 GCA_017420845.1 Clostridia bacterium | reverse complement strand
GGTAGCGGGTGTTTTTTTTGTGTCACTCATATTCGGTCTCCTTCACAGCTTCTGAGATGATGGAAAGATACAAGATACGAGATACATGATACGAGATGGATACAAATATAGAAAACACGTTTTCAAGCAGGTATCTTGTATCCGGGTATCTTGTAACTCTGTATCTCACGAATAAATCGAAAATTTCCGATTACTTGCTTTCGTCCAGTGCGTTAAGGTCATCCACCCGCGCCTGATGGCGGCCGCCCTCAAAGGGGGTATCCACGAAGAGATCCACCATGTCGCAGGCCAGACCGTAGCCGATGACACGCTCGCCGAAGCAGAGTACGTTGGCGTCGTTGTGCATACGGGTCATGCGGGCCGAGAAGGTGTTCTCACAGCAGGCCGCGCGGATTCCCTTGTGCTTGTTGGCGGCAATGGACATGCCGACGCCCGTGCCGCAGACCAGAATGCCCAGATCAGCCTCTCCCGCGGTCATCACCTTGCACAGCGCGTCGGCGTAGACCGTGTAGTTGCAGGACTCGGGAGTGTGGGTCCCTACGTCAATGACCGCAAAGCCGCGGGCCTCCAGATGGGCCTTGACCTTCAGCTTCAGACTCAAACCGGCGTGGTCCGAGCCCATAACGATTCTCTTGTTTTCCATAGCGGTATGCCCTCCTTGTGTGTGGTCGGTTGGGATATCAGTTGCTTTCGTTCTTCAGCTTTTCCATCCGCATCCGCTCGGCCTGGGAGGGGCGGAGGTAGACGGGAGCCAGTTGGGCGTCGGTGGTGCGGACACCCTCGCGGTAGAGCCTCAGCCCGCACATAGCGGTGTTGTAGCCACTCTGATGGATGAGCCGCTCGGGAAGCAGGACCAGACGGTCGCCCAGCGTATCACGCAGAGCGTCATAAGTGATATTTGCCCCATCGCCCATGAGATACACGGAGCGATCTGGGTATTTTTCGGTCAGCTCATCTCCCAGCTCGGAAATGGCCAACGCCCGATCCTCGCAGAGACGGGTAAGGGTTGTACCGTCACAGTCATACAGAGCGTTGTACACCTGCTGACGGCGGGCGTTCATGCAGGGGCAGAGAATACCCTTCAAAGCCACGCCGTTGAGGGCCAGAGCCTCCAAGGTCGAGGCGCCGATGCAGGGGGTATCCTTCCCAAAGGCGATGCCTTTGACCGTAGCCGCTCCGATGCGTACCCCCGTAAAAGACCCGGGACCCGCCGTACATACGAACAGCTCCACGTCGTCCACGGTATAGCCAGCGATCTTCAGAACCGACTCCACCATGGGGAGCAGGGTTTCGGAGTGGGTGTGTCCCGTGTTCAAAGTATACTCGGCGATCAGCCGCTCGTCCTCGCAAAGAGCCACCGAGCCGACCTGCGCGGTGGAATCCAAAGCCAAAATCAGCATAGCGGCGCCTCCTTGATCGAAATGGTAATTTGTCTCATATCCACCTCAGGAGGGCATTTCACAATGCGCACCTCCAGATAGACCTCGGGGAGAGCGAAGGGGATCTTCTCGCACCACTCGGCCACGCAGACCCCCGCGTCGGGGTAATCATCAAAGCCGATGGAGTACAGATCGTCCTCCGACTCAATGCGATACATATCAAAGTGGAAAAGGGGCTTCTTTCCCGCCACACGGTACTCGTTGACGAGAGAGAAGGTGGGAGAGCGGACACCCCGCCCGGGAGCCATGACCGAGGCCAGTCCCCGCACGAAGGCGGTCTTGCCCACGCCGAGATCGCCGTACATGGCAATAAAGGTCGGGCAGGACTTGTCCCCCTCCAGAAGCCTCGCCAACGCCGCGCCCACCGCCTCGGTCTCCTCGGGGGAGCGGGTGGTAAGGGTGACGGGCAAGTCTTTCAAAGTCAGTTCTTGCATAGCCGTACTCACGATCTCTTGGTATTCTTGTCCTTGACCTGCTCGCGGGTTCCGTCGGGACGGACGATGACGGTATTGTCCAGAATACCCGTCATGGAGGCGCGGAACTCACGGATGTATTCGGTCCGCAGAGCGGCGCGCTCCTCCAGTTCCGCCTCGGTCAGGGTCTCCCCCGCCTTGACGCGGCGGGCAAATTCGTTGATACGGTCCAGTTTTGCTTGTTCCATGTCGTTTCCTTACAGTTTACTTGGTTTTCTCAAATCTCACAGCCTCAAAGGTCTGCTCCGAGCCGAACCACTCCACGCGGACAGCGTAGTCACCCTCCATGAAGTCGGCGGGAATATCAAAGGTCCACGTGTACTCAATGACGTCGCCCCTGCGGATATCCAGCTCGGTCATCATGGCATTGACCTCGGCATGGCCCTCGCGTGAGACTTCCCCATCCAAAATCCAAGGCTTGCCGCCCTCGGCGTTGTGGGGGTAGTCCTTTTCATACAGCCGACCTTTCACGCAGGTGGTCACCACTGTGACCGTAGCGTAATGAACCCCCACCGCTTCGGAGTACTCGATCTTGGCGTCCTTGAGCTCAAACGCGAATTTGGCGGTGTTGCGGGAGCTACAGGAGGAGAGCGGGACGGTGACCGAGAGGATCATCAGGACAGACGTGAGAAGCGTCGTCAGAAAACGGATCTTGTTGGTTTTCATGGCTTCCACTCCTTTGCTTTTTTGACGGTTTGGGGGCAGGGATGCCCCCGTTTTTTTACGCTCTCAGAGTCAGACCCAGCTTGAACTCCAGATCCTTCAAAATCTTCTTGGAGACCTTATCAGCCTCCTCCACGGTCAGGGTCTTGTCAGCGGCGCGCAGGGTCACGCGGATGGCCACGGACTTGTTGCCCTCGCCGATGGACGCGCCGCGGTAGATGTCGAACAGAGCCACGCTCTCGCAGAGCTTGCCGCCTGCCTTGCGCATGACGGTGATGATGGAGCCAACCTCCATGTCCTCGGGGCAAATGAAGGAGAAGTCACGGGTGGTAGCGGGGAACTTGGGCAGAGGCTTGTAGTCGATGACGGTGTTGGCGTTCTCCCACAGAGCCTCGAAGTCCACAGCGGCGCAGTACACGGGCTGGTTAAAGCCGTAGTCGGCGGCCACCAGAGGATGGATCTGACCGAACACAGCCAGCTCCACCCCATCCTCGGTGAGCACCTTGGCGCAACGGCCGGGATGGTAGGCGGGATCCTCGGAATAAGCGGTGAACACGGCATCCTTGATGCGGGCCAGGGTCAGAATGTTCTCAATGACACCCTTCATGGCGTAGAAGTCCACGCCGCCGTACATACCCAGGGTCAGCACCTTCTTCTCGGCGGGCAGATCGCCCTCGTTCTCAGAGGGGATGTAGACGGTAGCGTCCTCAAAGAGACGGACGTTCTCGTTGGAGAAGTTGTTGTTTCTCTCCAGCACCTCCAGCATGGAGGGGAGAGCGGTGGTACGCATCACGGAAGTATCCTCGCCCAGGGGGTTGGAGATCACCACAGACTTGCGGAGCTTGCTGTCGGCGGGCATACGGATGCGGTCGTAGAACTTGGGGGAGATGAAGGAGAAGGTCTGGATCTGATCCAGTCCCATGCCGTACAGAGCGCGGTCCAGAGCCACCTCAAAGGCCTGCTTGGGGTTGCGGCCGCCCTGGGTGGTCTCGGCGTTCATGTAGGTAGCCTTGATCTCGTTGTAGCCGTAGATTCGGATGATCTCCTCGGCGATATCGCTCATGAGGTTCAGGTCACCGCGGAAGGAGGGAGGAATGATCACCGCCCCTTCGGGGCCATCCTCGATGCGGCATTCCAGCTTCGTGAGAATGTCCACCATGTACTCGCGGGTCAGCTCCACGCCCAGGAAGCGGTTCATGCGCTCCACCTCGAAGGGGATCTTCACCTCGGGCTTGTGGGTGGGGTAGCAGTCGATGATGCCGTCCACCACGTCACCGGCACCCAGCAGCTCTACCAGCTCGCAGGCTCTCTGGAGAGCGGGCATGGCGTTCTCAGGATCCAGCTCCTTCTCGAAGCGGGCGGAGGACTCGGTGCGCATCTTGTTCTTCTTGGCGGTCACGCGGACCGAGGAGCCCAGGAAGCAGGCAGACTCAAAGACCACGGTAGCGGTGGTGTCCTTGATCTCGCTGTTGGCGCCGCCCATGACACCTGCCAGAG